>JADHND010000069.1 GCA_016779685.1 Shewanellaceae bacterium
GTTTGCAACAAATAGTCGGTTGACAGGGTCTTGAACAAACTATAGCAATACACAAATATAATCAGCAACAGCGGAAAAGACGAGGTAATGGTGAGTGTTTGTAAGGCATGTAAGCCACCCATATACAACAACACGGCTGCAATCACGCCTTCGGAAACCGCCCAAAAGACACGCTGCCATGTGGGTGATATGCTGTCGTGCTTGCTGGTGAGGGTGTCTATGACCAAAGATCCAGAATCAGATGAACTCACAGAAAGTCACCATCAGCACCAAAGCTAAGATGGAGAGCAGTTGCGAGAACGGAAAATGTTCAAAAAAGACGAACAAGGCGACGGGTAAATTGTTTTTAATGAGCGACATAATTTGATCTTGACTGTCGCTCAGCACCAATTCAATTGCGGTGTTGCCAAAGACGGTAAACCAGAAGAAAGCAAACAGAGATGGCACAAACAACACGCCGATCAAAAACTCACGAATGGTACGACCCTTGGAGATTCGAGCAATGAAAATACCGACAAAAGGTGACCAACTGACCCACCAACTCCAATAGAACAATGTCCAGCCTCCCAGTCATTCTTCTTTCTTTTGATAGGCGTAGAGGTTAAAGGTAATATGAACCAAGTCACTAAAGTAGTTACCCGTGTTTTGAACAAAGGCTTTGAGGATATTAATGGTTGGGCCGACGCATAACATTAACAGCACCAAAAAAATGGCCAGCCCCATGTTGAGGTTGGACAGTTTTTTGATTCCTTTGTTGATACCCGATACCACCGAGAGCGTAGCGCATAAGGTGATGATTAAAATGATGCAGACTTGGGTTAAGTGGTTAATGGGTACATCAAACAAATAGTTCAAGCCGGTGTTGACTTGGGTCGCGCTGATACCGAGCGAAGTCGCGATCCCGAACATGGTTCCAATCACGGCAAAACTGTCGATCATGTCCCCAATCGGCCCATAAATTTTATTGCCTATGAGTGGATGCAGCGCCGCCCGTGGAAGTAATGGGAGGTGGTGCCGATAGGAAAAGTAGGCAAGAGACAGGGACACGATGGCGTAAATTGCCCAAGCATGTAAGCCCCAATGAAAAAAAGTAATTTTTAAGGCTTCTTTGGCGATAGCAATGCTCGCAGGTTCACCAACGGGAGGCTCTAAAAAATGCATTAAGGGTTCAGCGACACCATAAAACATGAGGCCAATACCCATTCCGGCTGAGAACAGCATTGAAATCCAAGTTTTCAATGAAAAATCTGGTTCTTCATGATCCAAGCCGAGCTTGATCTCGCCAAAGCGACTGAGCATTAAAAAAACTAAAAAAAATCAGAAATATAGCAACACCTAATATATATAACCAACCGGTATAATGAATCATGGTGTTTTGCAGTTCAGAGAAGAATTGTTCAGTAGACAGTGGCCAAATGGCACCCAATAATGTTAGGCAGCAAATAATGAACGTGGATGAGAAAAAAACGGGTCGATGAATACTTGATTTTTCAAGTACTAGGCAACTCCTATTAAAATTAAAACAACATCATAACATACTTCAAGCGCTGGTTCAAAATGCAGAGTACGACAACAAATTTTCAGGGATGTCCCTTGCTGAATAGGGAGGCATCCATTATATTTAAATTAAATTTAAAGAGTTGGTTCTGTTCGCAGATTTGATCAGTTTGAATGATGGAAGAAACTATGAAATATATCGGGATGATGTTGCTGTGTTGTTGGTTAAGTGGGTGTACAACCCATACATTTATTTTGTCAAATAAAACCAGTGTGTTGGCTGATGAACAAGCACAACACTATTTCTTTGGCGGTATTCAGCAAGAGCAGCAAACGAAAGCAGCCGATATCTGTGGTGGCATCCAACGCACCGTGAAAGTTGAAACCAAATTCACTTTTTTGGATCTGCTGATTGGTAGCGCCACTTTCGGCCTGTATACGCCGATGCACTCATTTGTTTATTGTTTGAATTAAATTGTGCTTTTCTTTGCACCTCATCTTGGATAATATAAAGGTTGGATGTGGGTTCGAGGTTTGAACTTGTGGTCGCCAAATAGATGCAACTTCAATCAATAAGGAAAGCAAACGATGAAAATGATAACCATCAACCAAATGCCTTTGATAGCAGCGGGTGCAACTTCACATAGCCATGCATCTTTGATCGCCGCACCGATTTTTTACGTACGTGGTGAGCGCCAAGGTCGCCCTAATGGTCGCAGCCAAGCCGGGCGTAAGGGCCGCGGCGAACGCTAACAAGCGACTCAACGGCTTTTTTTAACACCTGTCTCCACAGGTGTTTTTTTATCAATCAAACCGGTAACGTTACGATGGTCTATTTTGTTGCTCAATGTATTTTGTGAGCACATCCAAAGAAGCACCACCACACGACCCCGCAAAATATGACGGACTCCATAACGCACCTTTCCATAGATAACGGTGTATCACTGGATATTCTTTTCTCATCAATCTAGAACTTACACCCTTTAGCGAGTTGATCAGCTTGCTAAGTTGAACCTTTGGAGGGTATACAATTAACAAATGAATATGATCAATTTCACCATTGAACTCAACCAGATCAACCTCAAAGTCTTGGCAAACATCTTTTGGTATCTGCTTTAACCGTTTCAGCATCTCGTCATTAAACACCTTTCGTCTGTATTTTGTGACGAATACTAAATGGGCATGTAAAGCACTTACACAGTGTCTACTTTTTCGCACTTGCTGTTCATATTTGTGTGTCATAAATAAAATGAGACCAATTAAGGAAATAAAACCAACTTTTCAGATTGGAATAAAAACCTGACTCAGTTGAAAAAGAATCCAGATTTTGACTGGCTTAAAAATGTTTTTAGCGTGCCATTACAGCAATCATTGAGGCACTTAGATAAAGCGTTTAAGGCGTTTTTTAAATCAGGTTTTGGATACCCAAAATTCAAAAGTAAGCGAAACAAACAATCAGCTTGCTACATGTCTAATTCTTTCAAATGGGATTCAAAAACTCATGCTTTGGCACTGGCAAAGATGAAACAACCATTAAAATTAAGTGGTTACGTTCGTTGGTTGGTATTCCATCATCTTGTTATGTTTCAAAAACAAAGACAGGAAAATATGACATTTCAATTCTAGTTGAAGAAGAAATTTGTCAATTACCAGCATCAAATAAAACGGTTGGTGTTGATTTAGGTATCAAAGACGTTGCTATTTGTTCAGACGCTACGGTTTTCAATAACCCAAGAACAACCAAGAAGTATGAACGCAAATTAGCCAAAGAACAGCGTCAACTTGCTAGAAAGGTTAAGGGCTCTAACAACTTCAAAAAAAAACGCTCAAAGGCAGCTAAGATCCACGAAAAGATTGCTAACGTGCGTTCTGACTTGACCCATAAAATGACAGCTAAACTTATCAACGAAAACCAAGTGATTTGTTTAGAGTCATTGAAAGTTAAGAACATGGTTAAAAATAAGAAGTTAGCCCAACATATTTTGGATGCTAACTTTAGTGACATCGAAAGACAGCTACAATACAAGTCAGATGGGTATGGTAGAACGGTATCAAAAATAGATCAGTGGTTTCCATCATCTAACATGTGCTCGTGCTGCGGTGTTCTGTATTCTGGTCAATGGTCGCTTGCTATCCGTGAATGGACTTGTGATTGTGGTCAAAAGCATGATCGTGATCTCAATGCGGCTACTCATATTCACGTTGAAGGTTTGCGATGACGAGTAGCCTAATAGATTTGTGGCGGTAGGAAATACCGACACGTTAAACGCTTGTAAGAGGTGATATAAGACGTCATCAATCTAGTCTTGATCGCAATTGCCAATGACGACAAGAATCACCTTGCTTTAGCTAAGTGAGTTTCAAAAAATCAACTATACTTGTTAGTAATTCAATCCAAGATGAGCTATGTCATTATGCAAGTTGCTCTGGTCTTTTTTTGGCTGTTGGGGCTGTTTTTGTTAACGGCTTGTTCTGACACCAGTACTTCCGATTCTGCGGCGACAGCACAGATAAATTTACAACCTATCGCCCGCATTAGTGCTCTTTATGGCAATAAATCATTTGGTTCAGCGTTGGCTACAAGCAAAGATGGCAAGGTCGTTGCCATTGGATCTAAGGCATCCAAATTTCAATGTGTAGATTCAGGTCATCCCGTGATGGTGAGCAAAGAAGAGGATACGACCAATTGTAGTGAGACGAGCCATGAAGTCGGCGGGGTTCACGTTTATCATGTCGATGGTGACGACACCACCGGTTTTGTTATTAAGCCTTTTAAACAGGATGCCTCGTTCGAATTTGGTGCCGATGTTTCTGTCAGTGATGATGGGCAATGGTTGGCGGTTGGTGCCCCAAAAGATTCGATGCACCATCCATCCGATGGGACTAAATGTGCTAGCAGCATGACAGCTACGGTTGCAACGACAGATTGCACCAGCACTGTAACAACAACGACTGCCGACGGTTATCAAGCAGGTGCCGTTTATATTTTTAAGTACAGCGATAATGATAAAAATTGGGAATTAAAGCATTATGTGAAACCTCTATATGCGCAAACGTCTCCATTTATAGACTATCAATTTGGTCGAACGGTCGCGCTCACTAGCAACGGAACAGGCGTCATCGTTGGTGTTCCCACTGATAAAAACAACATCTCAGGCAACGTGTTAGCGGAACCTGATTTAATCGTAACCCAAGCCTTGGCAAGAGGCGCTACATTTCACTATGCGTTAGATGAGAGCTCTTTGACATTTAAATTCTATCATCAAAGCCCTGGATCGACCCCCCAGAAGACAGGTAAAATTGTGCAGACATTGGTCGATTCAGAGCAAGTCGCTGTGGCTGGAGTCAGTATATGGTTCTTAGCCAGCCAAACAGGAAAGGAGTCAAATCTTGACTTGTCGAGTCTAAATTTACCCGCAAACGTCGTTATCTCTGATGTGGCTCAAAGCAGCAATATGGTTGTCCTTGGACTGGAAAACATGAAGTCGAATTGTAGCGGCGTAAAAACCGGTGAGGATGCTTCAGGTTGTTATAACGGTGATGGCGGCGTTGCCGAAGCGGGTGCTATTCTCATTTATCATTATACCAATCAGCCCGTGTTTGAATTTCAAACGCTCATTACGCTAGCACAACCCATCCCCAATGCTCACTTTGGGCGTTCGGTTATGGTCAGTCAAGACAGTCAATATATTTGGGTGGGCGCAGATGACAACCGTGGCTGTGTCGGTTCATTTGATACGATTGAGGCATGTACAGCAGAAAATGAAGCAGACTTGAATGGATCAGGTGCGGTGTATCAATATAAAAAAAGCGGCGATACTTGGGTCTTAGATAAATTTATGAAAGCGGCGAAGGTCGAGGCCAATGGCAATTTTGGTGGTTCCAATCAGCTCTTTCAGCAAGGAAATCTGTTTTATTTTGGGTATGAACGCTCCGATCTGTGTAATGGCTATACCAGCAATATCAAAGATGTTTGTAGTTCCATATTGGATCTGCCCACGTTTAATTATGAAGTGAGAGCCAATTAAACGCCGTTCATGACCGCGCCGATGAGGGCGTTGTTCGACTTCGGCTGTGGCCAAGGCATTATGCCAGCCACAGCCCAAAAGCCAGCACCATAAAGACACTGCCGAAGAGGCGCTGGCCTATGGCTTGGTGCTTCTGCCAGCTTTGTTGCCAGCGAGGCTGCGACAAAATCAACGCCACCCATGCGAACCACAGCCAGGTTGAACTACAGAGTGCGACCACATCTAGCGTGAGCATGTACCAGGGTGTCTGCGGATCAATCACTTGACTAAATAGCGACAAAAAAAACAAAGCAGGTTTAGGATTTAAGACATTGGTGATCATGCCTTGCCGAAAAGCCTGGGTGTTGGAAGCATGGGTTGAAAGCGTCATCGAGCCTGCTTGAGGCGGTGACCGCCACATCTGCCAGCCCAGGTAAAACAGATAGCCTGCACCTAAGATGCGGATGGCTTGAATCCATTCTGGGTTGCTTTGCAACAGATAACTGACGCCAAATAAAGCGTAGCTCAAATGTACCAACAGCCCAGCGGTGATCCCGAGCGCTGTCGCCATTCCCGCTCGGCGCCCATGTAGGGTCGTTTGTTTAAGGGTCATAGCGAAGTCAGCACCGGGCACTATCAGCGCCAAGATATGCATGAGCAATAAAGCGAACGTTTGTTGAAGGTAGGTGTCTAGCATGATGCGCTTTGCCAAGGTGTGAATCGATTTAAAAGCTGGTTTAAGCAAAGATAACCAGTAAAGACCAAGCCAGCTAAGACCAACATGGCAGCAAACATGGCCGCCACATCCATGCGACTGTTGTGATACAGCATATAGAAGCCTAAGCCGGCATGGGCACCGGACCACTCACCGATCACCACGCCCATGGGTGCCATGATCACCGCGACTTTGAGGCCAGCGCCAATTGCAGGTAAAGCATAGGGCAAACGGAGGAAGCGCAATTGTTGCCACGGCGTCGCGCCCATCAATCTCGCCTGCCCCACCAAATCTTCGGGCACCCGTTTCAACCCATCAAAGGCGTTGACTGTAATCGGAAAAAAAATCATCAGGGTGGCTATCATCACTTTCGACAAGATGCCAAAACCGAACCATAAAATCAAAATAGGCGCTAAGGCAAACGTCGGCACAGCTTGACTGAACAACATGATGGGGTGAAGGAAACGCTCAAGCTTAGGAAGCTGTAGCATCAGGATCGCCAACCCCAAACCCAACAAGGTCGCGCTGATCAGACTGATCCCAATTTCGAGTAGGGTCATGCTGCCATGATAGAGTAACTCACTGTGATGCAACCAAAGCGCAGCGCCTATCGCAGTGGGCGTTGGGAGAATGTAACTGGGCATGTTGGTCGCTATCACTGCAAATTGCCAGCAGCATAGCAGCAGCATCACCACCAAACATCGTTTAAGCACGGACATGTAGTACCTGATCAGATCCTTGTAATTGGTTGAGGATGCTATCATGATACGGCATCAGATTCAAATCTTGACGGCCGCGAAAGGGCGCCGTATCAGGGAGAGCACACCGGAGCAAGCGCCGCGGTGCTTGCAGAATAAAGGCATGATGAGATAGGCGCAATGCTTCTAACGGATCATGGGTCACCATGAGCACAGTTTTACCCTGTAACAGCCGAAAAGCCAGGCGTTGGATCTGATCCCGGGTGATTGCATCCAGTGCGCCAAAGGGCTCATCCATCAGCACGATGGGTTTGTCTTGTAACAAGGTGCGAACCAAAGCCACCCGCTGCCGCATACCGCCAGATAATTGGTGAGGCAGCGCTTCCCGATGGGCGTACAGACCCACTTGATCAAGCAGTTCGATGGCCTGTTCCCGATGAACGGGTTGGCAAGGGATTTGCCGCAGTCGATGGCGCCATAGGACATTGTCTAACACGGACAGCCAAGGTAACAACAAATCAGCTTGCGCCATATAGGCAATGTGCTGGGAGAGGTTTGGATAATTGGTGGACAGTGCTGAGGTGTAAACTGGGGTGATGAGATTGGCCAACAATTTAAGTAAAGACGTCTTACCGCAGCCACTTTTGCCCAGTAAGCAAGTCCATTGGCCATAGGCCAAGCAAAAAGAGAGATCTTGAAAAATAGGCTCGCCCTGATAATCCAGCCGAGCGTGGTACACGTTCACATCGGTATCAATCGACATATGATATAGGTACATCTTGGAAAATAGGGTTTTATTTTAGCGAATTTGCAATAAAAAAGCGAATGTCTAACCTATAAGTAGTCTATCTCTTATACTTGGTCTAAATTTTAAGGTAGGTACAATATGAAATCAAGCGCATTTAAGAGAAGTAAAGATGATCAAACTTAAAGTTATGATACCTTATTCAGTGGCTCTGTTCATTGCCAGCATGAGTCTGGTTGGTTGTTCCAACTCTGACTCGGAAGCAAGCTCCTCGACACCTCACACGTTGGTTCATGAAGCCAATTATGCAGAAGTGAAGGATGGCGACTCGTTTGGTTATGGTTCAAGTGTGGCGGCGAGTGATGATGGTCAACTGGTGGCAGTGGGTTCAAGTAACCAAAGGTTACAGTGTACTGAAACAC
>JADHND010000070.1 GCA_016779685.1 Shewanellaceae bacterium
CTGTTGGTTTTGATAAATTTTAAGCACCATGTGCGATGAGTGGATATCATTGCGAATGAGCGTGGTGATTAACATGCCAGAAGTTGGATGATTATCAATACTCTCTGCATTTGGGAAGTCATCTACCACGCTCCAAGTATCTGTATTGAGGTTGTAAGTGGCTAAGCGGCGGTTAGCGCGATCGTCGGTGTAGCTACTGTAAAGCTGACCTTGTTGTGTAAATGCAAGAGGCGGTAGTTGATCTTGCAATAAGGACTTGTTCGGAGTTTGCCTTAAGTTTTGATGCGCGGCCAACTCAGGCGCAAATTTTTTTCGCATTGCTTGTTCAAAGTCTTGCCAAAGCATAAAAAAGTCTTTGTGATAAACCGTCTTCAGTTCAGCTGCGTCTAGACCTTCTTCACGTGCTTCTTCTAATAATTTTAAATAGGCGGGTTCACCGTATGTATCGATTAAGTATTGAGTAAAAAAAGCCCCATAAACATAATGTTTGTTGTAAGGCCAATCTTGATTGATGATAGAGATTTGTTCCCAAGATTTAAAATGTTCGCTGACCACCTCTTGGCGCATGATTAAACGGTAGTATGCACTGTTTAAGCGCCCATTGGTCGGATCACTTTTGGATTCCATATAGACCGCAAAGCCTTCCAATAAAAAAATATTCCAATCAGCGACTTTAGCACCTAAGGCATGAAAGTTTAAAATATGAGTATATTCATGTAGCAAGATATCGTGTCGCCAATCTTTTAAGGAAGCTAGCTCATATTTAACATTGTCCGGCGGTGTCATGAACATTTCAATTTTTGAACCACCAGGATGGCCTTCTGGAGTTGCAAAAGCGTTGCTGATATCCAAGGTATCGCGTAGCACAATGGGAGTGACAGTCGGTGTTATTTTAAAAAGAGGCGCTATGGTAGCGTGAATACGCTCAGCTTGTAATAAGAGCTCCTCGGCATCGGTCTGTTGGTACGCTTTATAATAGATTTCGAAGTGCTTGGAGCTTCGGGTTAACCAGTCTTGTTGGTTTTCTTTCGCAAGTAAAAGAGGGGTAAAAAGAAAAGTTATGACCCATGACAGGTATAAATAAATTTTATTTCTCATAAACAACCTTGTGTGAGTTAAATTAATTTAATTTTTTAAAAACATTCACATATTATATATTATTTTAAAAATATTAATGCATTTTATTTGTTTTTAACAAAATAAACAAAACATACCAAATAAATGCTCACTTGTTGTTGATTATTTATTTTTTTGTGTTAGTATTTTTTTAAAAAAAGATGTTTGTTATGTTTAGAAAACAAGTTTTAGATAACCAATTCGATAAGATATGGGGTGAGGTTAATTGAACACAGCCCTTAAAGTTTAAACTTCTGGTGGTTTTTATTTCTCTTTTTATCTTAATCGCCAGCATTTTTTTTAAGGGTGGTAGATTATCATAAAAAACAAAATGTTTTTAGGCGGTTATCTCCTAGTGTCGTTATCGTTAAAGCTTATGCGCCTGGTCTAGTTTTTGTTGAAGAAGTTTTTGTTAAGGAGGGGCAGGATGTAAAAAAAAATCAGCAATTACTCAAGCTTAAGTATAGAAAAACGCTGTCTTCTGGACAGGATGTTCATTATTCCTTGCAACAACAAATAAGTCATCAATTAAACTTATTATCTGAGCAAGAAAAAAATTTAATAAAAGTTTCAATGTTAAAAAATTGAGACTGAGTATAAAATATCTGAGTTAGAAAAAAATCATTTATTTTTTTTACAAAAAAACATATATCTGAATGTATAAAGTTGATTCAAGATCGAATTAATAATCATAAACCGATGCTGCAAAATATGTTAGGAAATCCAGCATGGTATTGATAGCTTCTTAAGTAAGGATAAATCGCAGTTTAATTTTTTCACTTCTAGCAGAAAGTCATCCTATAGTAGCTCTCTTCTCGAGAGAGTCCCATCTTCAAAACATAATCGCTAGCTTCTCTAAACGACTTTCGAATAGATGATTTTATGTTTCCACACGGATGTCTTCGCTATGCTAGGTAGGTGATCTTCGTCTTGTTAAATTGAAAGACTTTAAAAGCTAAATGACAGTCTCCAGTCTATATTTATAAAGGTATGGAATTAAAAGGAGTTGACGATGTCTTCTATTCAAAATTTAGCGGCGCCGTTGGGGCGATTGTTGTTATCGTTGGTTTTCTTGTTGTCTGGTGTGGGTAAGATGACCAATTACGCCGGAACACAGGGGTTTATGGAATCCGTGGGATTACCGGGGATGTTGTTGCCACTGGCAATTGTAGTTGAAGCGGGTTGTGCGCTCTTGGTGATTATAGGATGGCAAACGCGGCATGCGGCACTGCTGTTGGCTTTATTTAGCATTGCAACCGCGGTGATTTTTCATCGTGATTTTTCTCAGATGAATGAAATGTATGCTTTTATGAAAAATTTAGGCTTAGCTGGTGGTTTTTTAATTTTGTATTCTCGAGGTCCGGGTGCATTTGCTCTTGATAAAGCCTAATTTAATCGATGCCCGCTACTGATGGATGAGTAGCGGGCACTGCTGTTGTTAAGGCTTGGCGCAGTTGTCAATCAGCCGAATGTCTTCTATCCACACCGCCCCAAAACGGTGCTGACCAATTTCCTCCAGATAATCGACTTGGATGCCTTCAAGTTCTAGTTGGTGTTTCATGTTGAGAACCGATTTTTCGGTTTTAAGCAAACGAGCAAAAAAAGTTGCCTTTTCTCGCCCAGTTTCAGATAGACGAGTATTGCGCGAGCTTAAAGCCAGACCATCAGGATCGCGGATGGTTGGGTGTAAGATAATTTGAGTTGGCAAAAAAAAGCATTGAGTCATCTTTTGAATGAGTTTAGCTTGCTGATAATCTTTTTCACCAAAGTAAGCTCGCTGTGCCTGTGCGAGATTAAGTAGTTTTAAGACGATAGTGAGCACACCTTGAAAATGATTTGGGCGACTTAAGCCGCATAGTTGTTGTGAAAAGTGATTTTCATTCATATAAAAATAATCGTGAGCAGGATAAATATGAGAGACACGCGGTGCGAGTAAATAGTCAATTTCGACTTGCTGTAATAAATCACAGTCGCTCTCCCAGGTTTTGGGATACTTTTGCAGATCGTTTTTATTATCAAACTGAGTTGGATTCACAAAAATGGTGACTAACGTGCGATCGTTTTCTTGTTTGGATTGGCGCATTAGACTGAGGTGGCCTTCATGCAATGCACCCATGGTCATCACAACGCCTAGGCTTAGATGGGTACTGAGTTCCTTGCGCATACTCAGCCATGCATTAATATCATTATATACCTTCATGGTGCTTTATTGCTCTCTAAATGATATGATTCTTCGTTAGTTGGATAATTTTGGCTTTGAACTTGTTCGTGAAACTGATTAAAGGCACCTAACATGAGTTGTGCTCCGTCCAGAAAATGTCGTACAAATTTAGGTTTAAATGTTGGATTCATGCCTAACACATCTTGTAATACCAATACTTGACCATCCACTTCAGCACCAGCCCCGATGCCGATGACCGGAATCTTGAGTTCCTGTGTGATTTGGGCAGCGACTCGGTTTGGTACACACTCTAAGACCAAAGCGAAGCAGCCTAGAGACTCAAGCTGGAGGGCTTGGTTCATAATGCGGTCAGCTTGCTCAGGCGCTTTACCTTGGACTCGATAACCTAAAGAATGAACAGATTGAGGGGTTAATCCTAGGTGCCCCATCACAGGCACACCGCTTTCAATAATATCAGCGATGATATGAGCGTGCCCATCAAGGCCTTCTATTTTAATGGCATTGGCACCTGCTTTTATTAAATTATCAACACATTGAATGGCGTGTTGAATACCTTGCCTGTGGGCTAAAAAAGGTAGGTCAGCAACGATAAACTTTTTAGATGCCCCACGTCTAACAGCACCTGTCATCGATACCATCATGTCTATAGACGCGTGGGTTGTATCAGGATAGCCCATAAGTGTCATAGAGCCACTATCACCGACCAAAATAATATCAATATGACTTTGCTCAACAAGCCATGCAAACGTACTATCGTAGCACGTTAACATCGAAATTTTTTCTTGATTCGTTTTGCTTTGCTGCAAGGATTGAACAGTGTGTTGGGTTAAATTCATTAGAACTCCATATTCTTAACGAGTAGATTTGTGATCAATTTGATAACTAGATAAAAAACCTTGATAGATTGAAATAAAACTATCATTTTTAAGCGCATCAAGATTAGATAAAATAGTTTTGGTGTCATGTCTAGCAATGGGGCCTGTTAAAGCTTGCTTAGGTTGCATGATGATGTTGTGAAAAGTTTGTTTTAAAAACAGTTGAGTTGATTCTGTTGGAGCAGACCATTGCTCCATTTCATCAAAAAATTTTTGCCAGAGTAAAGTTGAAAAGTTATTCGCCATTACACAAAGTGCATGATAGAAGGGCATTTCATCAGCACTAATTTGCAGGTAGGGGTTGGCTAACTGAGGGAAATAGGATTTAAATAATTTGTTTGAGTTTGGGGAAACAAAGAGTATTTTTTCCAATGTGTCCAGCGGTAAAGGCACTTTGCTAAAGGTCATTAAGGGATGAAAGCCTGTCGCTAAGGGTGTTTGCAGTGTCCCTGAAAAATGAACACAAGGTTTTTGTGATGCTATCTTATTGGTTTCAAGCCATGGCACGATAGCATCGTCTTTAATCGCGATGAGCAATACATCACAGGATTGGAGTAAGGATTCCGGCGTATCGGGCATCTGCCGAAACCAATGATGGTATTGAATCTCTTTTAAAGTAAAATAATGACAAATTTGAGTGGCTAAACGACCGTGACCTATGACACCATAGGTAGGTTCGGCAGATACAAAATTAATTTTCAACATCCTTGTGTTTCTGTTATTGAAATATCAACTTGTATTTATACATGAAACAACCTACTTCTGTAAACTCTAGAGTGGCATGATCAGTTGTATAATTAATGTGGATACAACACATCTAGGATTTTTTCTTTTGTGATAGGAAAGTCCCTAAATCGATATCCTATCGCTTGATAGATCCCTTCTTGTACCGCTGAAACGATAGGTAACATCACCACTTCAGCAATGCCTTTAGAGCGCTCATGCGGACTCAATGGCGGTAGGATCTCGTTAGTGAAGTGCCATACAGGCACATCGGATGCTTTAGGGATATGATAGCGATTTAAATTCCAGGTGCCATTGCCAGGACCTTCTTCAAACGGTGGCAAGTATTCATGTAAAACATGTCCTAACCCCATAATGGCGCCACCTTCCATTTGACCTTCAACAATCTGAGGGACGATAGTTTTACCGCAGTCTAATATGCTGTGAATTTTGTGAACCTTAATGACACCTGTGTGTTGGTGAACACTGAGTTCAACTAAATTTGCACATGGTGCGAAGTAAGTCGCAGAGGTGTCATTCATTTTTGTTGCTGGATAGCGAACATCGATACGATCGAGTAAATGGTAACCATTGTTTTTCATTAATTTCTTTTTATCTTTAGATGCAAAATCACCATATTGTAAAGCCACGGCATCTAAAAAATAGGTTTCCTTGGTGCCGTTAATTTTAAAGTCGGCTTCTACCCATGCCCAGCGATTAAAGCTATGAACTAAGACACCAGTGACCAATCCTTGCTGATGTGCAACCATGGCTAACATTTTAAAAGGTAGGGGTTTGAAATTCCTTAATGTAAGATAGCCATCTTGCCATACAGCATCTTCTTCGCGAAAAGGTGTTCCTTGCATGACATCAGCTGGATAAAGATCTCGCCAGATATGCAATGCAGCGGGCCATAAACCATGGCGATATAAGATGCGGCTAGCTTCGATGGTTGCCTCGGACTGAAAAAATGCTGAGTCGGATGCTGAGCTAGGCATATTGACCATGGGTGTCCATCGTGGATCTGCTTTCATTTTATCTTGATGCGACTGTTCCATAAACCATGGTATTTGTGTCATATAGAGATTTAAGGGTTTCCATGCATGTGCAACTCCCATTCTAACCGTATTGGCATATTGACCTAGAAAACGCTTACAGACAACGGCTTGCGATGTATGGGCTCCTTGACCCATCTCTATGAATTCAATATCAAGTTCAATGTGGCCATCGCGGGTGATATGAATTCCTGCATGTGGCGCTACAGCCCCTGTACCGTAGTTTTTGCTTAACATTGAAAAGCCAACCCCAAATTTTTCATTGGGATGTTGTTGTTCATATTTGATTTTATTGTCGTCTTTATTAACCCAAATAGGGTGCTTTTCGGCTCTTTCCAGCAGCTCAAGATACCTCGCCGTTCCAGCAGGCACCGCGCCTTGGTTGTTAGCATCACCTAGCTGTAAAACATTTTTCTTTCTTAAAGCGATTGAATTCATTTTCATCTTATCTGCAGCTTCATTGATCAGCATGTCCAAAGTTGCCATGGCTTGTACTGAACCAAACCCACGCATTGAACCCGCATCGACATTCCGTGATTTGTTTGCCGTTACCTGTACATCGCTGCGTGGATAGTAATGTGCGCCTTGTATGGCACCAATGCTTACAATAGCTACCACAGGCGTAAAGTTAGCACGACCGCCACCATCCATTTCCATGTTGGAGATAACACCCTCAAATTGATGGGTTTTTTTATTGATGGCTATTTGATGATGCATTTGATAGGGATGGCGCTTCAAGCCGGCTTGAAATTGTTCATAGCGGTCATAGGCAATGCGAACTGGGTGACCTTTGGCAAACAACATAGCTGCAACCATATAATATGGAAAAATACTGTGATCCTTAGCACCAAAGCCTCCGCCAATAAATCCAGAGTGGACATACAATGATTTCAAGCCTTTTAAAGCACTACTTTGCTTAATCATGTGAATGGCCATTTCTTCGAATTCAGTTGGATCCTGGATAGACATGACACAGTGCAAAGCGCCTTTTTTAGCATTGTACCACATCAGCCCATTTTCAGCCTCTAGCATCATTGGCTCAATGATTTGGCTTTCAAACTTTTCAGCAAAGACCATCCATTCAGGATTTTTAAATTCCTTATTAATTTCTTGAACATAATGCATACCTCGTTCACTTAAGGAGCCGTTTGGATTAGTAACCTCAGGCCAAAGTGGCTTATGGTTAACAAACTCTGGAAAGAAAAGACCATCTTTGTAATTTGAGAATTTTTCTTCCTCACCATCTGTGTAACGAATGTATCTAAATGTGACGTATGGATCATGCTTTTGGATAGGTTCTGGCTTACCATAAAGAATCGATTTTTCATTGAATTGAAGTCTGATTTTGGCTTGACGATATGACTCATAGTCTTTGAACAACAGAATAGCCACTGCATGACCTAAGTAGCTAGCTGTTTGGTTGGTATCAAGCAGCATATCTGATCCAAAAAAACCTGGTAGCTTTATATTTTTTTTATTTAAATCTTTAGCAGTGATGACCTTTTGAGGCTGATGCTCCCCAAGTATGGTTTTGATATTGAGACCTTTAAAGGGTCTATCGGCTTTAGTTACTCTTAAAATGTAGCCATGCCATTGCTCCTTAGGCCAGTCTTGAAAATCACTAGCACGAAAATCTCGAGCATATAATTTTTGGCCAGTCACTTTGCTGATGGCATCAAGTCGATAGTTAATTGTTTGGTTATCAGACCAGCCAGCGGCGTCATCTGGATAAATGTAATGGTTACTTTGGGCGGGTTTACTGGCCAATGGAACCATGTAGACAGCCACGCCACCAATGACGGTTTTTTTTATGAATTCACGACGGGTTAGAGACATGACTTTACTCCAGCTAGGCAATTTTGGAATAGGGCAGCATGATAATGGTTTAATTATGGTACAAAATTTATATTTTCGGCTGAGAATTTTTTATTATTTTATTTGACTGGATTGGGTTGGAGATGATTCGTGTTGAAGCGAGTCAATTTAAATTTTTTTTGGCGCATAACAATCAAAAATGCTATACATCAAGTGGTTAAATGAATATAATTTAGTGTTGAAATGTTTTGGAAAGCGCACAAAAAACAGCAGTGAAACGATACATTCAGATGTTAAGTGCGGTCTGGTGCCA
>JADHND010000071.1 GCA_016779685.1 Shewanellaceae bacterium
GAACGCAGCCATTTACCACGATATATCTTCGATCAGGTTCAGGAGACCCTCTTAGACATGCCGAAAATGCGGTCTCCTCTTTTCTATCCATTGCTGATTAAGAACGATCAAATCTCGACGCTTCAGGGGAATTATCTACGCTTTAGTGAAAATCTGTTGCTGATGCCAGGTTATGATAAAAACACCGACTTTGTCTTTCAAATCCTGAAAAAACGCAAATCATCTGATGAAATGCTGGTGATGCTCAAAGTTGAGAGTCTCAACACCTATTCAGTCACCACGCTATCCACTGAACCTGACAATGTCGATTTTATTCTCAACACCCGCAACAAAGTCTATAAAGTCGCCAGCGTGCACAGCAGTCAGCACAGTCTATATGAACACGAGGTTTCATTGCAGGAAAAAAACCTCGATAATATTGAATTTGAAGGTAAAATCCTAACCCTTAACCACCATCGACTCCATACCTGCCAGTAGCTTAGAATTGAAACCCTACCCCCAAATTAAATGCGCTGCTATTTAAGTGAAACGGATAACCTTCGATGTCTCCTTTCAAACTCGCATCCTGATAGCTTAGACGCAGCTCTGCGTTGTCTGACATTTGAAACCCGACGCCTATGTCGTAAGCAAAACCATCGACGAAATTAGCAACACGCAGCACATGGTTTAAGCGCATCTCAAACTCATAGCTGACAAATTCTGGCGTGACAAAGAAAAACATGGGATACAAACGGGGCTCACTAAATTTCAAATCTAGCCCCAGTTGCAGCATACGATTAACATCCGTCTGGATCATAACCTGACTCCAATACGATACCTGATCCTGAGCAACGGAGGCGCCATAGACCAAGGCAGGTGTCACGGAAAATTCTTCCGAGACATGCCATTCGTAACCAATGCTTAAACTGAGTATGGTACCTTGATAAGGCACCTGATCCAGAAAATCAATATCTTCCGATGTAATATCAATTAGTTTGATTTCTGGACCAATAACGATACCATCTTTCGTGTTAAAGCCTTTAGCATAGCCTACACGGGCACCAAATACCCCAAACAAGCATGCTAACCCTAGAATCAATTGATGTTTCATTGTCTTGCGCTTATTAAATACCTACATTCTTCCATAAATTATAAGACACTTCTGGTGTTTTAGCTTTTAAAATGCCAGTTCATGTCATACCTAGATTGGCAGACATCACCCAATCCATGCTTCATCTTAACTGAATAGCTGCCAATGACATGACCTAACAACCATAGATCACCCAACGCTACACGACGACCTTACCGGATCTGAGCGTCAAATGGACCGCGAATCCAATTCAAATTTGCGCAAACTTGAAGTATATGTTAGCTTTTAAGAGGAGCTTTTGTTAGACAACCTAGCCTAATGGCTGCAAAATAGTCTGACAATCGCCGCGGTACCAGCATCATATAAAGCAACAAAGGTAATCGTCATGTCTCAATCCAACGCCATAAAAATCGTGATTCCAGCACGTCTTCATTCTACTCGTTTACCAGAAAAGCCCCTGTTATTGCTCGCTGGCAAACCCCTTATCTGGCACACTTATCAGTGTGCGCTAGCGGCTGACATTGACCCAAACGACATCGTCATCGCTTCAGAAGACGCTGCAGTCGTAGAAACCGCACAGGCATTTGGCGCGCAAGCCATGCTGACTGCTGATACCCATGCGACGGGCAGTGCCCGCTGTTTAGAGGTCGCGCAACAACTTGATTGGTCAGCTGACACCATCGTGGTTAACCTCCAAGGCGATGAACCCTTTTTGCCCGCTGGGGAACTGCGTCAAGTGATCAATGCACTCATCGAACATCCAGAGGCGGCTATGGCCACGTTAGCGGCGCCCTTACAAGCCCATGCAGCCAGCAACCCGCATTGTGTTAAAGTGGTGCTCAACGCTAAACAATACGCCATGTACTTTTCCCGCGCCGCCGTTCCGTACCATCGACAGGACAATCTCGTTGAGCCGTTACCTACAACGGATCCGGTCTACCTTCAGCACATCGGCTTATACGCTTATCGCCATCATGCGCTGGCACAATTGCAACGAGCGCCTGCGACGGTCATCGAAACAATGGAGCAATTAGAGCAACTACGTGCCTTGTATTACCAAATGCCGATCTTTGTGGCTAAGACCACGCAGATACCGCATGGCAGCATCGACACCCCATACGATTTAGACTTGGCTAGAAAAACGCTCGCCACCACCGCGATTTAACGAGGCGGTGGCTTCTCTGAGCTTGGGTTGAAAGGCTTCAATTTTGTTAATCGAGGCGCTCCTTCACCTTGATGAGAAATTTTAGGCCACAAACTGTCCGGCATCTTTGCCGTTCTTTGCTGTAATTGTTTCGATAAGGTTACAGCTTTTTGCTGATACGCAACGTCCTGAATCAAATTTCGATTTTCATTGGGGTCAGCTTTGATATCATACAACTCATATTTACCAATATCATATCGATATATCAGCTTGAGGTTTCCCTGCATCAGTGCTGTGGTCGGGAAGTTATTCCATAGAACACTGGGAACATTCGGATAGTGCCAAAATAGAGACCGTTGTTGCAGCGCGGTCGATGGGGGCTGACTAAAAAACAGAGGCGCTATATTAAGGCCATCAAGAGGGTAATATCGGTTGATTCGAGAGCCTTCACGTACCGTTAATCGTGTGTATTCGATACCTGCGAGTGCATTAAAAGTGGGAAAAAAGTCTACATGGATGACGGGCATATCGACTTGGGTATTGGGCTTAATCTTGTTGTCCCACCGCACCATCAAAGGCACACGAATCCCCCCTTCATAAATCGTTCCCTTCTGTCCTCGCAAAGGTTTTTGACTAGATACTTTTTTTAAACCGCCATTGTCTGAATAAAACACCACCAAGGTATTGTCGATGAGTTTTCTGCTATTTGCATGATTTGGATCTGTGGGTGTGGTTTCAAGGTAAGTTATCAGTCGCCCAAAATTATCATCGATGTTTTTGATCATCGCTGCAAACGTCAGATTGCAATGCTTTTGATCAGTTTCACATTTAACAAATACATTATAACACGACCCACTCCCTATCGGGCACGGCTTATTATACACTTTCACTTTACCCTTATTTTCTAAAACGTATTGTTGATCTGCGGCAGGTGCTTGCATGGGTGTATGCACGCTAAAGGGTGAAAAATACATAAAAAAAGGTCGTTTAACATCTCGTTCTTTAGCTAACCAATCTAGTGCTAGATTTGAAATGTGATCAGTCAGGTAGGTGTTAGGAGCAGCGGTGCCTAAATTAGGGAAGCTAGGAAATAAGCCTTTATCAGTGGCAAAAAAACCACTGTCTCCTTTATCATTCGGCGGTTCCACGTGATGGTTACCGCCAAAGTTGACATCAAACCCCTGCGCTTCAGGCGAACCTATCATTGGATTGTTTGAATTTGACAAATTCCATTTCCCCACATGCACAGTTTGATAATTTTTGGTTTTGAGTGATTCAGCTATCGTAAAGATATTTTCTGCTAACCAAGCGGCACCACGAGGTTCGATCATGCGATAGAATGGTACCTTACTTATGCGTGGTTTCACCTCTTTGACTTTATATGTGCCTAAGCCTTGTTTGTATATTTGGGTTTTGTCAGCATACAAGCCACTCAGCAGCGCCGCGCGACTAGGCGTGCCCAAAGGCGAAGCATAAGCTCGGGTAAAGGACATACTCTTTTTCCGAAAGGCATCAATATTTGGTGTTTGATAAAAATCGCTGCCCCATAAGTCTGTCCAGCCCAAATCGTCAATATACACAAACAAGATATTAGGCAATGACACCTGATTCGGGCCTGGTTCTGGTTCTGGTTCTGGTTCTGGTTCTGGTTCTGGTTCTGGTTCTGGTTCTGGTTCTGGTTCTGGTTCTGGTTCTGGTTCTGGTGCAGCATCGGGGGGATTCTGTTCCTCTGCTGCTGCAGAATCCGCTGCTTTCAGATTATCTTTTGTGGGCGTACAAGCCGTGATCAACCAAATGATCAGCAAGCAAAGGCCTGCTTTTTTTTCTAACATAGCCAATAACATATCAAGCCTGGCACAAGAGTATTAAAATTTGATACCAGTATAGCTCATTTTTAGGCTTTTATATCCACTTCCATTGAGTGCACTCGTTCTGATGCAGCCCGGTTTTTTTATTAAAGCAATATAACAATCATGTTGGCTTTTGGTGTTGTATACGCAAGGCTGTTGCAGGGGCGATACCTATGTGCCGATGGTAAAGCACCCAGACTGCCACACATTTTATCCTGCATGAATCGTCTGAATTCACCAATGCTTTGTTGCAAATTTGCGGGGTTGTCCCTAACATGTTTTACCAACGTACCACCGTAAAATCGCATTCAAGTTTAACGTTCACTGGTACAAGGTATTTTATAAACTTGTTTTTTGCGATGATTTTCAGTAGGCTGCCAATGCCATCAAAGATGTTGGCTATGTATACTATCAAGAGCGTTTTATGTCTAAACAACCCTATGTTTATTGGAGGGCTGTCATCACAGCTTGGTTATGCTGGCAAATACGTCTAGCGGGCGTGTTGTCGTTTTTTTTCAGTTGCTTTGTCGGGTTTCAGTACCACTTATACGATGATTATGTGATGGAAGTACGGCAGCAGCGGTCTGTACCGGCTCAGGCTGGCATGCAATATATGGACTACTGTGATGGACGCCCGACCGCACAGCTCACAAGTATCGACCACCCTGGCTGTGTTGCCGATTTTCCGATGGATTTTCAGATCAAGGCGGTCGCTGCATTGCTGGTCGTACTGTTCAGCCTACTTTCGATCAGCACACTCGGTGTCTATCTCTGGCGCTACCGACGTTCAGGGTCGTGACCTTAGCACGCTATGATCACGGTTAACCTTCTTTCCTGTACACCTTGGCGCAATGATGTTGTTTCAAGGTGATATCAGTTGCGTCAAATAGCGCTGGTAAAGCCATGTTGGAATATATGGATAATGATGTTTGTCAGCAATACTCACAAACAGTTGACGGACATCCGTTAAGCAAAGCTGCAATTTCTGGGCGATTTCATCGTCGGCATAGCCCTGTAATCGAAGTTTGATGATCTTTTCTTCTATGGTGTTTAAAGGGATGGGATCCGCTTCTTCAATTTGACTCAAGTCAAAAAAAGGCGTTATCGGCGGTACTGGTGGCTGCGGTGCAACCACGAGCTGCTGCAACGGCAGACTGGGTAGCGGATAGGATGACTGCAAGCGGCGGCATTCATCTTTCATGACACCAATGGCATCAAACAAAGAATTTGTTTCATACAAAGACAGTGGCTGTTCGTGCCCTACTTCCAACAGATGAAAACCATGTTGACCTTCCAGACAGAGATCCGTTTTTAAAAAATGAGGTTCTAAATGCTGTTGCTGGCGATATTGTTGATACGCCTCATACCAGTCCGTTTCATCTACCCATAGATGAATCAACGGCTGCAAGCGCGAGGATAAGTCATCCAACCAACCTAGTTCAACAGCATACTGTAACCAATCAGCCTCGGTGCCTGTAAAAACCACGGTTTGGTGGTGCCAATCTGCATAATAATAATTTAAATGACTGACGTTGAGGTGTGAAAATTCAGCTAAAATAGGCTGAAGTATAGCTGCATGCTGTTGTAAAGCTGGCAATAGCTCGCGTTGTAACCTAATATTCATCCATTTTTTCCTAATTGAGTCCATACTGTCAAATTGAGTCTACTTCTGTTAAACCACTCAAATCGAATTTTTTATGTTGATGATGCTGTTATGAAAATACATTTTAAATACGGTTTTAATCATCACTTTGTTTATTTATCTTGTCATATTTTTTAACGAAACTCATTCATCAAACACACGATATCGATAAGCGATCCAAAGGTTGGCCGGTGCACATTGATATATACATGCTGCTTTTTAAGGCCTGTTTTTATTTTTTAAGCTAACTTATCATGAACCAAAAATTCACTTTACTGTTATCAACCCAAGCAAGTGAGTGATCATCAACGCCCACCATGCACCGTGGTGCTTTTAGACAACAAAACAGGTACAGCCAAGCTGAATATCATCCAATCGATGCTGATTAAAATCAAAGCACGATTGCATCCTGATTGAGGCGGCTGCATCAGCGCTTAGCTTAGTTTTCATGGTTGATACAGTAGCGTCTAGCTTGTACTGCTGTGCTTAATATTGTTGAATGATCTGCATACAAGCACCTAAGACACCACAAGCATTGAGTTCACTGAACATTTCAGGTAGGGACATGTGGGGGCGACCTAACTTACACTTGATGTTGTGAATGGCCTTGCGCACTGCCACTTCAGTGACCTGATATTTAGCAGCAATTTCTCGATAGGGGCGTTGCAACATCAACAGCTGGATATATTCCTGCTCTTTGCCCGTTAAAACCAACGCACCAAACTTAGCCTTCTGCAATAAAAAAGGTTCTGAGGCATCAAGTTCATCAAAATTGATATGTTTTTCGGCAAGTGAGGGTTGGTTTTCGATGGCCAGCAAAACTTTAGGCTTGCTCTTCTTAATTTGAGCGCCTTCATAAGAAAAAACATGCATCCAATGCTTCAGGGCATTGATTTGATGTGGCTGAAGCGCACGATGGCCAACGGCACAGAACATTTCAAATCCCCGATCGGTTTTAATCGTCCAATCGATACCATACATCCGTGACGCAGGGTTGTAGGCATCTGATCGCAAATGGGATTTAACCACTTGAAATACCGTTTCTTCTGGGCTCCAGAAACGTAAACCGCGTACAATGCGAGATGCGAGGTTGTGATGTAATTTTTTGCTAATAAAATCGCAATATTGATCATACCCAGACGTCATTGGCAAATAAACATTGTCTTTTAGATCCAAAAAATTACAACCAAACTCCACAATTCCGAGATCACTTAAATGAGTCTGTATCCAAGCTTCCGTGGCCTGACACAAATTTTTCATGTTTTTATGGTGAATATTCATCTAGGTTCCTTGTCATATTAGACGTCATCGCAATTAAAAATGACGATATCCTACACAGCTGCATTGATTCAAGCAGGAGCATTTATATTGAAGTCAGCTTGCAGTGTCGTTGTTGAGCTTACAATTGATAACCTGTCCACTCAGGTGAATTCTATGTTGCCTCGTTCAAGCTATCGCTCAAATAACACCATCCATAGCTTGGCTTATAAAAGAGAAAATAACGACGGATAAGAGCCTTGAATAGCATTCCAGTCGTTTTTTAAATTTATAATGGAACTGAACAGCGACGCTTATATAATTTACAATTTTAATTTTTATGATCAACTTGTTTTATTTATTTTTTCATAATTATTAACAAATAGCCACTGAAAAAAATTAAATATGAATTCTGCAATTTTTGCATCAACACTTGCATCCACAATTGACATGCAACCGCTTTTTTAAATAGGTGGCGATTTCATGTTTGATGCCCTCATCTCCAATTGTTTAATGTGTTTAGATAAGTTATCGCTCTATAGCGTGCCATTTTATTAAGGAAGGATTTGATACGTTGCAAAATTTCTAGCGCATCCAAACAACATGTCCAAGCATCCATGCTATTCGTTGAAGATATACAATCGACAACCTGGTATATTCGGCGCACCTGTTGACAAGAGTGAAAATACGCCCAACCATTGGACTATGGGTTAGGAGTTGAAGACGCCGCCTTACTTTCTACTGGTAATTTCCACTCCTCGAAGATTGTGTTCACATCCTCATCACCGGCGGTCACAAAATCTTCTCGTAATTGGTTTAGTTTGTAAGAACCGGGGCCTATAGTTTTATCATCCACAATTTTATAAAACTTTTTATAAAACTCAAAACCATATTTATCATAAAATTCTATTAAAAAACATGAGCTTAACCATTCGTC
>JADHND010000072.1 GCA_016779685.1 Shewanellaceae bacterium
AAACATGGGCGCAGCCATGGTAAAAGAAGTTGCATCTAAAGCCAATGATGCAGCTGGTGACGGCACGACAACGGCCACAGTCTTAGCACAATCCATTGTCAATGAAGGCTTGAAAGCTGTTGCAGCGGGCATGAATCCAATGGATCTAAAGCGTGGTATTGACCGTGCGGTCGTGGTGGCGGTTGAGTCATTAAAAACCTTATCACAACCTTGCGAAACCAACAAGTTTATTGCTCAGGTCGGTACCATTTCAGCCAATTCAGATAAAAACATTGGTGACATCATTGCGCAAGCGATGGAAAAAGTGACTCAAGAAGGCGTGATCACTGTCGAAGAAGGTCAAGCTTTAGAAAATGAATTGGATGTGGTAGAAGGCATGCAGTTCGATCGTGGTTATTTATCACCTTATTTTGTCAACAACCACGAACGTGGTTCAGTTGAATTGGATAACCCATTCGTTTTATTGGTCGACAAAAAAATCTCCAACATTCGCGAAATGTTGCCTGTATTAGAAAATCTTTCTAAAGCAGGTAAACCTTTGTTACTGATTGCAGAAGACGTTGAAGGTGAAGCCTTAGCGACTTTAGTCGTGAACAACATGCGTGGCATTGTTAAGGTCGCAGCAGTTAAAGCACCTGGTTTTGGCGATCGCCGCAAAGCGATGTTGCAAGACATTGCTATCTTAACCAACGGTACTGTTATTTCAGAAGAAATTGGTGGTTCATTAGAAGCAGCAACTTTAGAAGATTTAGGAACGGCTAAGCGCATAGTGATCACCAAAGACACCACCACTGTTATTGATGGCGCTGGTACAGAAGAAAACATCACTGCACGTGTAACCCAAATCAGAAAGCAAATCAACGATGCGAGCTCAGATTACGATAGAGAGAAGTTGCAAGAGCGTATGGCTAAATTAGCTGGCGGTGTTGCTGTGATCAAAGTCGGTGCAGCGACTGAAATCGAAATGAAAGAGAAAAAAGCGCGTGTTGAAGATGCGTTGCATGCAACTCGTGCAGCCGTTGAAGAAGGCATTGTTGCCGGTGGTGGCGTAGCCTTAGTGCGTGTTGCCAGTAAGATTGAAGTTGAAGCTGAAAATGAAGATCAAGCGCACGGCGTTAAAATTGCACTACGTGCGATGGAAGCACCTTTGCGTCAAATCTCAACCAATTCAGGCGCAGAAGCATCTGTTGTTGTCAATCGCGTTAAAGAAGGTACCGATAGTTTCGGTTACAACGCTGCTAACGACACCTATGGTGACATGCTTGAAATGGGTATTTTGGATCCAACCAAAGTTACGCGTTCTGCGCTTCAATTTGCAGCTTCCGTAGCTGGCTTGATGATCACCACTGAAGCCATGATCACAGAGTTGCCAAAAGAAGATAAAGCGATGCCTGATATGAGTGGCATGGGCGGCGGCATGGGCGGCGGCATGGGCATGATGTAAACCCCCCCGTTCAAATCTTGTGTTTGTTTGACGCATACAATAAATCCTTTTGCTATCACGGCAAAAGGATTTTTTTTACTGGCATAGATTCTGCTTGAATGTTGTATTCGCAATATGCCCTTAAAATAGGTCTTCATGAAGATAACATCCAATCCAAAGTTGCATTGGCGCAAATTTATTGAACTAGGCTATTTTGTTGGATATCTTATCAAAGCCCACAGTGTGCATAGGCACAGCTCGCTGATCATGTGGCAACGGGCTTTTGGGTTGCGGATTGAGCGAGTAAAAAAAACCACTCAGCAGTTACGTCGCTTTGTAACCCGTCTGGGCTACCGTCGCTTACATTGGCTGTCGTTGTTGATACAATGGTCTCAGCTAAAGCGTAAGCAGCGTTTATTGCAGCAGGTGAAACGGAACAAACAAGTTGATTACAAACATTTTCTCGACCGCGCAAGCCGTTTAACGAAGAGACGCAAAGTACTCCGCGAACTTCATTGGTACAATCAAAAAGTGAAGTGGGTGCGCGCTACCATGAACCTATCCTTACACTGGAAAAGATTTTATAAAAAAATCGAACCTGATGATTTATACTAAGAGCAACTAAGGCAAAATACTTCCGCTTTTGATTGACAATATCGTCTCCTTTCTATAACATTTCAAAAAATTCTGAAAATTCAGAAATCCGAATTTTTCAAACAGACTTATCAAGCTAACTTTGGAATCGGTATGACGGAATTACCACAATCAAATTACGAACTTATCATGCATTTTGGAGACATGGGCAGTCGCTGGGGATTTAATCGAACCGTCGGTCAAATTTTTGCGCTGTTGTTTGTAAGCCCAGAGCCTATCCATGCCGAACACATCGCCGCCACCTTACGTATTAGTCGTAGTAATGTCAGTATGAGCTTGAAGGAGCTTCAAGCTTGGAAACTGATTCAAATTAAGCATCGCCCCCAAGATCGCAAGGAATATTTTGCAGTGGCTGGAACGGTGTGGATTATGGCTAAAGCGGTGCTTGAGCAACGCGTCCAGCGTGAACTCGCTCCGACCGTGACCTTGTTAAAACAGCACTTGTCTACGGTTGAAGCAGAGAAACAACATCAGTCTTTAAGAGAGCAAACGGAACAGCTGCTCACTTTACTTCAATGGGTTCAACAACTGGCCGATCAGGTGCAGCAGTTGGAACCGAGTCAAATCGAGTCTTTTGTTAAATTGGTACGCCGGGTTAGCAAGATGCTTGCCTTCAAAAACAAGGTTGTTTTTAAATAATTTTATTAACTTTAAGTACGAGTCTTTGTGCTCGCAAGTGAGAATTAAATGCTAGATACCTTAGTTCTATCTCGGATGCAATTTGCTGCTAACATCACCTTTCATATCCTTTTTCCAACCATCACCATTGCCTTATGTTGGTTTTTGCTCTTTTTTAAGGTGCGCTCTAATCAAACGGGTGATCCCATTTGGGCCAAAGTCTACCAGTTTTGGGTTAAAATTTTTGCATTGACTTTTGCTCTTGGGGTGGTCAGTGGTGTCACCATGTCATTTCAATTTGGTACCAACTGGCCAGGTTTTATGGAAAAAGTTGGCAATATTGCAGGCCCTTTGCTTGGTTATGAAGTGCTGGTGGCCTTTTTTATGGAAGCAACCTTTTTAGGGATTATGTTGTTTGGGGCATCGAAGGTGTCTAAGCGCGTCCATACCCTGGCGACTTTGTTGGTGGCGGTCGGCACCACCTTATCCTCATTTTGGATCATCGTCTTGGATTCCTGGATGCAAACCCCAGCAGGGTATGAAATTCGAGATGGGATTGTATTTGCTCAAGATTGGTTGGCTATTATTTTTAATCCGTCGATGCCGTATAGATTTGTGCATATGTTGTTGGCATCCTTTTTAACATCATCTTTTCTGATTATAGGTGTATCTAGCTACCAGATTTTACAAGATAAGAAGCATCAAGCCGCTTGGAAAGCCCTTCGAGTCGCTTTGACAGTGGCTGTGGTGTTGGCGCCGATCCAAATGATTGCTGGTGATTTTCATGGTTTGAATACCCTTGAGCATCAGCCTCAAAAAGTAGCGGCAATGGAAGGCATCTGGGAAACCGAGTCGGGGGTGCCGATGCTGTTGTTTGCTGTGCCAGATGCCAAGACCAGAAGCAATCACTTTGAAGTGCCTATTCCCCATGTGGCCAGTCTCATCTTAACACATCAGTGGGATGGTGAGATCCAAGGTGTAAATGACTTTGAAGGCGCTCATCCGCCGGTGGCTCCATTGTTTTTCTCTTTTCGGATCATGGTCGGTTCGGGTGTGCTCATGATATTGATGGCGTTTTATACTTACTGGCGCTTACAGCGTGCTAGCATCGGTACCCGTCACTTACAAGTTTTGGTAGCGATGACTTTCATGGGCTGGATTGCAACCGTGGCCGGCTGGTATATCACTGAGATGGGGCGGCAGCCGTTTTTGGTAACAGGTATTTTACGTACCGCAGATGCTGTGACGCAAACGCCTTCAAGTTACGTTGGGATGACGTTAGCAGCTTATTTGATGATGTACGCCTTCATGTTGGTGGCTTATATTAAGACGGTCTTTATGTTGGCACGTAAGCAGGTGAACGCAGCGCCCACCTCCGATACAAAGTTTGAGCAACAAGGGGTGGTTGCATGATGGATTCGATGGACACTTGGATTCCGGTTGCTTACTGGGCTTTATTGGGTTTTGCAGCGTTGGTGTATGCCGTTTTAGATGGTTATGACTTAGGCATTGGCATGCTACTGCCGATGCAGAACAAAACCGATCGTGACCATATGGTGGCTTCAATTGGTCCGTTCTGGGACGCAAATGAAACTTGGTTGGTGCTGATTGTGGGCTTGTTGCTGATTGCTTTTCCACAGGCGCATTCTGTTATTTTATTCCACTTGTACTTGCCTATTTTTGTGATGCTAGTAGGACTTATCATGCGTGGTATGGCATTTGATTTTCGCGTGAAAGCAGCTCCGCATCATCGGTTGTATTGGGACTATGCGTTTAAATTCGGTTCTGCCATCACTGCGTTGTCGCAGGGATATATGTTGGGGCGTTATGTGACAGGTTTTGACACTTCATTAGGTGCCTATTTGTTTGCCGCTTTGAGTGCTTATGGTGTGACCACCGCCTATTGTTTTATCGGCAGTGCTTGGTTGATTATCAAAGCCGAAGCGAGTTTGCAGCAGCGTGCTGTGCGCTGGATGCGGGTGTTGACGAAAGCATTGTTCGGCGGGTTGGTATTGATAGGGTTGTTGTCATTAAATGCCTATCCAGATGTGTTGCATACCGCTGATAACGCGCAACAGACGGGATTGCTGTTCGTCTTGCTTGGTTTAAGCGCAGCGTTGATGTGGGCGCTTGCTCGTCAGCTCAATGTCATTCAATACAATCCGCAATGTCAACAAACGCGTCCTTTTGTTATAGCCATTGGGTTATTTGCCTTGTGGTTTGCGGCCCTCGCTTCAGTGGTGTTCCCTTATATTGTTCCTGGGCAGATGACGGTATGGGCGGTCGCCAGTGCTTCTGAATCTTTGTGGTTCTTATTGATAGGAGCGATGGTGGTGATACCAGCTATCTTGGGCTATACCGGGTTTGTGTATTGGACTTTTCGAGGTAAATTATCTGAACTTAGCTATGAATAATCTCATCTCATAGTGCCCACAGCAGGAGGTGACATGTGACGACAATTAACGTCAGGTGTTGCCTCAGTTGCTGATATTCGGGGGCGAGTTGGGCCAATAAATAAGTTTGCTCAAACCATCGAATGCCAACGTAAACCATGATCAATAACAGCAAGGCTAGGTGTCTGTTCCACGGCAGCAGCAGCCAGCCTGCCCATGCACCTAGTGCCATTCCATTGCTAACGTACAGCGTTAACTTCACCTGTGTGGCATTGTTCTTATCAGCACTTCGCCAAAGTGTTCCACTCAAAAAACTCGCAATCACGACACTGTAGCTCAAAAATAGAGTCTCGGGCTGACCCAATAGTTTGATGTGGCTCACATGCATCATTAAGGCGATAACAAAAGGAAGTAAGCCTGCATAACCAAGACGTTTAGCTAAGCGTTGATGTTCGGATGTATTCATACGGCTAGTGCCTTTTGGTTGCGTTTAGTAGCCAGTAAGTTCGACATAACCTTGACCCTGGAAGCTGCCTTTGGCTTCAATTCTGCCTTCCCAGTAGGGTAAAAATAAATTGTTGAGGCTATTTTGATTGACGGCATCGATTTCAATTTCTGTGGTGTGATTAATTACCAAATCCCATTTGATGGGGTAATCTCGTCCTTCAATAGAAACTGTTTTGAGTGGATGTAAATCGATAGCGCTGTTTTTGAGTGATGTCGAGGTGCCATCGGCTTTGATGTCGGTGCCACGGCAAAACTTATATTGTTGCTCCATATTGCGCATACAGAAGATCATGAGTGCCCCTTGGTTGTTTTCTTTTTGAATGCTAAACCAGTCCCAGCCTCGATATTTTGGATTCAACAAACCACCTGACCACTCACGATCAAACCATGCCATGCCCTTAACTTGATAAGTTTTATTGCGCCACGTCAATTGTCCTTTTGCTTTTAAAAGGGGGTAGCTGTAGTAGTACGAAGCTTGTCCTTCAGGGGTTTTTTGGCTATAGCCATTCTCGCCATGTAACACGCGGGGGCTGTCTTTGAGCTCGAGATCGATCGCCATGTCTTTGGCTTGTGCCTTGAGGCTCAAGGGTAAAAATGATGAACTTTTGCTTTGTAAAACCCAGTTATTGATGCGAGCTTGAAAAGGGTTGTTCTGAACATACGCTTGTTGCGCGCGGGCAAAATATTCAAACGCGACATGTTCATTGTTTGTCTCCAGTGCAAAATGGCCAATGTACAGTTGGTTGTTCCACCAAATTGAATCGATGGGCTTCTTTGACAACACGCGAAAGAGTGTCCATTGTGCGCCAAAAGTTTGTCCTGATTCATCGGTTAAATTAGCGGTGAGATACCACCACTCTAAGCCTTGTTTGATATGTTCACCATGATCGGTGGGAAAATTGAGCGCCTGCCCAGGCTTAACTTGTTCACCTCTAAATTGATATAGGTATTTATATTTTTGCAAGTTTGCTGGTTGGCAACCAATGAGGTAGATAAGCAAACAGATAATCGAGCCAAAACGCATTTATCGTAGTCCTTCTGAGACGGGTTTTTTTAGCAGAGAATATAAGGGTGCTGCGGCGACCAAGAGAGCAGCGATGACCACTAAGATCATCATATTACTTATATTGAACCAGCTAATCTGCATAGGAATACTCCAGCCAAAGGCAATGGGCATCACAAAATCAAGCAAGATATAACCTAGCATGATGCCAAGTGGTAGGGTAAATATCAAGGTTAAGCCCGTCATGATTCCCCGTTGAATCATCTTGATTATCCAAAGTTGTGGCAATGAAACGCCGAGGGCTTGCAGTAAAAAATAGCGGTTGATTTGATGTTTGCCCATGGTAATGACGTTAACAATGATGCTGATCAGTGCAATGATGATCATCAGACTGTTGATCGCTTGAGTGACAGCGAAGGTATCACTAAACAGTTTATTGGCGATGGTCTTAAGTTGTTTGTTTTGGATAATTTCATTACTAGAGAGTTCAAACCGGTATTTTAAATCGACAATGGCTTGGTTGATGTTATCAACCTCTTTGAGGCTCAAGGCAAATCCTGTTTGCTGATAGCGTAATCCTGAGCTTTCAAGGGCTTTGGAATCCATAATGAGCTGGACATATTGTTCACCGTAGTTGTAATAGACGCCACTGATAGTACATTCGTAATGGAGATTATTTTGGCGAAACACAACTGTATCGCCTACTTGGTAATTGTATTTGAGGTGAGCCGGTTCATTGATTAAGCAGTTGGGTTTGGTCAGTTGTGCCAGCGTTATCGGTGCTTGGTTGAGCAATCCAATATGGTCATAATGCTCGAGACCGTCGCCATAACTGCGGATGCTAGCCGTGTGATTGTCAATTTGACCAAGCGCAACCAAAAAGGGATTAATTTTTTCAAAGTAGGGTAAGTCTTCTAAAGCGGCTGTTGATAGTTTTTCGATTTGGTTGGGACGTAGATAAATATCAGCATTCAAGCGTTGATTCAAATAGTTGTTCAGCGTAAATTCAAAGCTATCGACCATGATTTGAGTGCTCATAGCAGCGGCTAATGCCACCAACACCGCCAGAATCGAAGTGATGTTGTCTGTGATGTGATATTGACTGCTCATTT
>JADHND010000073.1 GCA_016779685.1 Shewanellaceae bacterium
ATAGCTCTAAGGGTTTTAACGATGGAGAATTTCTCGATGGCTTCATGTACTTTTTTGCGTCTGCGAACCCCAGCAGTATCGATTAGTGTATACGCTTGTCCATCTCGTTCCATGGGGATATAGATACTGTCTCTGGTTGTGCCAGGCATGTCATAGACGACGACTCGTTCTTCCCCAAGTATACGATTAGTGAGCGTTGATTTGCCGACATTGGGACGGCCAACGATGGCAAGCTTGATGGGGAGTGTCTGTAAATAGGCTAAATAAGCCGCAGATGTATGATCGCTATCATCGCCTGTCAGCTGTTGTTCTGGGCTGTCTTCCGGTAACGATATTGCTGGTTCGGCTTCAAAAAAAGCTTGGTGCTCTAATAAAGAACGTACACCGCGGCCATGGGATGCGGCAATGGGATAAATTTCGCCTAATGCCAAGGCATAAAATTCGTTACAGGCTATGTTGGCATCAATGCCATCACATTTGTTGGCCACAATAAAGACAGGCTTTTCAGTTGTTCGTAAATATTGCGCAATCGCTTCGTCTGCTGCGTTGACACCGGCTCTGGCGTCGACTAAAAACCAGATAGCATCGGCTTCGTCAATGGCTGCCAAGGACTGTTCTGCCATTTTTTGAAAGATACCAGACTCATCGCCGTCAAGCCCGCCCGTATCAATAACGATAAAATTAAAATTTTCAAATGTGGCTTGACCGTATTTTCTATCTCTAGTCAAGCCTGCAAAATCTGCAACCAAGGCGTCTTTTGTCTTTGTTAGACGATTAAATAGAGTTGATTTTCCAACATTAGGTCGTCCAACTAAAGCTACTACAGGGATCATGAATAAGCCTTTTGTGTTTAAATGATGTTTGTCTTAGTTAAAGTCATGACGCTTTTTCTTCAATAGTAAGACGATAAAGCGTGTTGTTTTGACTTTGAAGTAAGATGTCGTTGTCAATGCGTATGGGTTCACCAACTAGGGCAGTATCAGACGGGTGAGCTCGCCCAACAATGATACCTGTGCTGATGTCAATGAAATGGACATATCCTTCATAATCGCCCACGATTAGAAGGTTTTCATACAGCAAAGGTGTGGTTAGTTGCCGTCTTTTGAGTGCTTGATTTCGCCATATTTCATGACCATTCTCACGATCGATACCGATGACATTGTCATATTCATCGGTGATAAAAAGTGTATTATGATGGTGGGTGAAATTATGGTAACCAGAATATTTTTGCTGCCAGATGATCTGATTTTTTTGAAAATCGAGTGCGGTCAGATGACCTTGGTAACCGAGAGTGTAGAGGGTGTTGTCTACGATAATCGGCTGTGAGTCGATGTCAATAATACGGTCTAAGTCGTTGCTACCATTGGGTAGTTGTAATTGTTTGCTCAAGTAAGGTAACCCAGTTTTGAGACTCAGAATGACAATTTTACCATCAGCAGTTCCTACAAATACGGCTCCAAATTCGCTGGCAGGGGTGCTGGTGCCTCGAAGGGATAAAGGCATCAATCTGGACTGATATTGCCATAAAGGTTGACCCGTGATGGCATCAATCGCATGAATCGTGCCGTTGCCTGCGTGGACAATGAGATAATGAGAGATCAACAAAGGTGGCGATAAGAGTTCGCCGTTGAGGTGTATGCGCCAATTTTGGGCACCTGTTTGCTCGTCAAGGGCGTACAATGCGCCAGATTCACTGCCTAGATAAACTTGATTTAAGCCAACAGTGAGACCGCTGGAAAAACGCATGTTGTCGGCATCATGCCCCGTATCGGTTAATTGAGCTTGCCATAGCTTATTATTGGTGGTGGCATCAAAGGCAAAAACACCTTGGTTTCTTTCAGCTATAAAATATTTTTGATAACCTTGTGCCGGAACTAATGTCTGAGTATTTTCAGCATCAGTTGTATGGATCTGATGGGTGAATTTAACCGAGGTTTTAACCTGAAAAGCAGTCAGGGGTTGAAGTGGCGTTGGCTGCTCATCGATCAATTTTTTATTTGATGCGCAACCAGTTAAACCGATAAGGTATAGCAGTGCAGCCACTTTTAAGATGTTCATTCTCACAAGCAGGATTCCTTTAAGAAGACAAATCGTTTATTTTCATGGTCAAGATATCCTCACTCTGAGGTAAGGCTTGCTCTGCGAGTTTGTAAGCTTCTCGTGCTTCTGCGTTCAGGCCTTGCATCAAATAAAGATCGCCTAACAGCTCTTGTTTGTTGGGTTTAAAAGCAGCGCTGGTAATTGAATTTAACGTTTTCTGAGCAGTGTCATACTGCTTTTGCTGTATTTGTACCCGAGCAAGCCGCAAACTGGCAATTTCAGTTATGCCCAACAGATTTCTGTCGATAACGCGTTTTAACATCTGCTCAGCCTGAACTAAGTTATTCTGCTTCGTATAAATATTGGCAGACATCAAATAGAGTAATGATTGATAGCCTTTGTGGTCATGTTCTGTTTCAAATTGCATGAGTGCCTTAAAAAATTGCTCGGGGTCGTCCTGAACAGCGATAACTTTTTCGTATGCGTCAGCAATGTTTTCTTGTTGAAGGGTATGTTCTTGTTGGTAGTATTGCCAGCCTATAATCAAAGCAATCGAGAGTACGACACTGGCGATTAGGGTCGTCCCATATTGCTGCCAGTAGCTTTTTAACATTTCAACTTGTTGATCTTCTGTATTGTGTAAGTCCACTTTATTATGACCTCATGTGTTGTTGGGTTAAAAGTTGATTTTGACGTAAGAAGTCAATTAGATCGGCTTGCGCTACGGTTTCTTGCTCCCCTGTGGTGCGGAGATTTTTGATGATGACTGTTTGTTCATTGATCTCTTGTTCGCCGACAATCAAAGCGATAGGGGCATGACTCTTGTCCGCGCGTTTCATTTGCTTTTTTAAAGCCCCCCCGCCAGCATGCCGGATGACACTCAGGTGAGGTAAAGCTGTTCGAATTGACTCAACCAAAGGAAGGGTAGCGGCTTGCGCCTGCTCGCCTAGCGATATCACAAATAGATCCAGAGTGGACTCAGGTATCGATTTTAATGCTTGGTGAAGCAGGACTAAGCGCTCTAATCCGGCAGCAAAACCGATTGCTGGTGTAGCGCGCCCACCCATGGTTTCAACCAATGTATCGTACCGACCGCCACCTAGAATCGTGCCTTGTGCGCCCAGGGCATCTGTTTTCCACTCGAAGACAGTGTGATTGTAGTAATCAATACCTCGTACAAGGTTAGGATTGACGGTGTATTCAATATTGGCGCTATGAAGCAGTGCGCATAATTTCTCGAAGGATTGAATACTGTCTGGCTGGAGGTAATCAATTAATTTAGGCGCATCTTGCAGTCGCGTTTGGGTTTCTGGAATTTTGCTGTCAAGTATTCTAAGTGGATTTGTATAAAGACGTCTTTGGCTGTCTGCATCGAGTTCGCTTTTGAGAGGCTCTAGGTACGCAATCAGTGCTTTTTTGAACGCACTGCGCTCTGGTTGAGAACCAATGTTATTGATTTCTAAGTAAACATGTTCTTTGATACCCATGCACTCCCAGAGTCGAGCCGACATTAAGATAAGCTCCGCCTCCATTTCAACGTCGGCTATGCCAAACACTTCTACACCAAATTGTGTGAATTGACGAGAGCGTCCTTTCTGAGGCCTTTCGTGTCGAAACATAGGTCCCATATACCAAAAACGTTGCTCTTGGTTATAGAGTAGACTATGTTGATTACCGGAACGAACGATACTTGCGGTTCCTTCTGGACGTAAGGACAACGAATCCCCATTGCGGTCATCAAAGGTATACATTTCTTTTTCTACGATATCGGTGACTTCACCGATAGAACGCTGAAACAAAGATGTGCTTTCAACAATAGGCGTTCTAATTTCTTGATAGCCATAGCTGTTGGTAACTTGACGAATATATCGCTCAATTTCGTGCCAATTGTTGATGTCAGTGGGTAGAATATCATTCATACCCCGGATAGATTGTATCTGTTTAGTCACTGTTTATTCTCGTCTGCTATTTGCCAAAACATCATAATGATTTGATGGCAATACGTTGTTCGATTTGCTTAGCTTGTTTGCGGATGGTTGTTTCAAATTCATCCAATAAATTTTTGTTATCTAAGCGATTGTTTTGGCGTTGCCCGTCGATGTAGAGAGCACTTTTTTTATGGCTCCCAGCCAGTCCAACATCAGACTGAAGCGCTTCACCTGGACCATTCACCACACAGCCAATGACTGATACGTCCATGGGCGTTTGAATATCTTCTAAGCGTTCTTCAAGGGCATTCATGGTTTGAATCACATCAAATTCTTGTCGTGAACAAGAAGGGCAGGCAATGAAGTTGATGCCACGGCTACGTATTTTAAGGGATTTTAGAATATCAAAAGCAACTTTTACTTCTTCAACAGGATCCGCTGCGAGAGACACGCGAATGGTATCACCAATGCCTTCTTGTAATAAAATACCCAGTCCAATAGCAGATTTAATGGAACCTGCTCGTAAGCCGCCAGCTTCTGTAATGCCTAAATGTAAGGGTTGATCTATTTGATTGGACAGCATCCGGTAAGCATCCACAGCTAAAAAGATATCCGATGCTTTGACACTCACTTTAAATTGATCAAATTGTAATGTTTGGAGGATGTCAACATGGCGCATAGCCGACTCAACCAGTGCCGCAGGCGTTGGTTGGCCATATTTATCGACTAAATCTTTTTCTAAAGATCCTCCGTTAACGCCAATTCGAATGGGAATATTTTTATCTTTAGCACAATCTACAACCGATTGGATACGCCCCTGGTGCCCAATGTTACCGGGATTAATACGCAAGCAGTCGGCACCAGATTCAGCGACTTTGATGGCAATGCGATAATCAAAATGAACATCTGCAACTAAAGGAACAGCTACTTGTTGCTTAATATATTGAAAGGCGGCGGCTGCATCCATTGTCGGCACAGAGATACGGACAATATCGGCTCCTGCTTGCTCCAGTCTTTTTATTTGTGCAACTGTGGCTTGTACATCGGTTGTACGTGTATTGGTCATCGACTGTACAGCAATAGGTGAATCACCACCCACGGCTATTGAACCTATGTGTATTTTTTTAGTAGGGCGCCGAGCAATGGAGTTCTCTTTATACATAAATTAAAACTTAATGATGCTATTTATCGTGTCAATGGAATTGAAAAGCGAGCAACTTGGCCCTGCTGAAAACTTGTCATATCAACTGGTATGCCCTGGTACTCTAATTGTACCGATTCCGGCGCCCCGATGACAACCGAAAAAGGGGCTTTTCCGTTAATATTTACTGCATATCCACTTTTTTTTAAGCCATTGACAAGAAAGTTGCCATCGGCATCACGAATTTCCATCCAGCAATCGTTGCTGAGTTGCATGGATAATGATGTATTAGGTGATGCGACAGGTGGTTTAGGTGTTTCAGAAAAGGTCTCTAATTGGCTCACTTCGGCTGAAGCAATTTTCATTTGTTGTTCTTGTTCTAAGGCAATGGCTTGCTCGGCGACGATTTCTTCTATGGTTCTTTCTGAAAAATCGGGAGCTTGTTCTAACGATGTATCCTGAACCCACCATATAATTAACATCAGCAGTAAGCCAAAAGCAATGCCATATGAAACAAAAGTTAATTTTTGATCCCGATTTTCTCGAATGGTGCGACGAGAGAAACTTTGTAATTTGACCGCTGTCGTTGAGCCTTGTAGATCCAGCTGCTGAAGCAGTTCAGTGGGCGAGATTTTTACTTTAATGGCAAAGTTTTTTAAGTAACCTTTTAAGTAGGTAGGTGCCGAGATGTTATCGAAGTTATCATTCTCAATTTCATGAATGAGGGTGACACGTAAATTGAGAGCCTGTGCTATTTCAGCAACGGAAATATTTTGTTGAATACGAGCTGTTTTTAGCATTTTTCCAATGGACAATGGCGTCTCATCTACATGCTCCAGAATCAGGTCTGGAGCTGGCTTTAAGACAGTTTTTTTTGTGGTAGGCTGCTTGGTTTTAAGCTCATTTTCGGATGCAATTTTTTCTGACATATTCCCATTACTCTAGTGAATGTGATGTATTGATGGTGCCCTGTGTCCGGAGTTAACTTTTGTTTGGCTTAATGGCGTTGTTTATGCCAACGATGAACTCAATGCCAGTTTTGTTTCAGAGGAGCTCCGCCAATAGATTATAAAAAGTCGCTCATTCAATATAAGCTCTTTTTGGTTCATAAGCAAAATATTGACAATACGCTTGTATGCGTTTTTTATAGATCATCATGCTTGATGATGGCTAGTAATAGTATGGGTTTTAAGCATTTGTCTTTTCAGCATGCGCTTAGTTCTATCTCGGACATCACCAACCAGTTGGCCACAGGCTGCATCGATATCATCGCCCCGTGTTTTCCTAACCGTGACCGTTAAATTATAACCCATTAAAACCTTGGAGAAACGATCTATTCTGGAGTTAGAAGAGCGCCCAAATGGTGAATTTGGGTAAGGATTAAACGGGATTAAATTGATTTTGCAGGGCGTATCTGCGAGTGTTTTAGCCAAAGCGTGCGCCTGATCTGTGCTGTCATTGATGTGATCTAGCATGACGTATTCAACAGTCACCCGAGAACGGTTGGCTTTGGATTTGCTAAGATAGCGTCTAACCGCTGCTAGGAAAGTTTCAATAGGATATTTTTTATTGATAGGCACCAAATCGTTACGAAGGTCGTTATCGGGTGCATGTAAGCTGATAGCTAGAGCCACATCAATGGCATCACCTAGTTTGTCTAGTGCGGGCACTACACCTGAAGTTGATAGTGTGACTCGGCGCTTAGATAAACCATAACCTAGATCGTGAAGCATGATTTCCATGGCAGGAATCACATTGTTTAAATTGAGGAGAGGCTCACCCATTCCCATCATCACGATATTTGATATAGGGCGTTGATTTGGATCGGCATTTTGTTTTAAAAATGTAGCGACCCGCCAGACTTGGCCAATAATTTCAGCGACTGAAAGGTTGCGATTAAAGCCTTGCTCTGCAGTCGAGCAAAAGCGGCATTCAAGTGCACACCCTACTTGAGATGAAATGCACAATGTCGCTCGGTCTGCTTCTGGAATGTAAACGGTTTCGACTTCTTGATCCCCAAGCGTCATGGCAAATTTGATAGTACCATCAGTAGATTGCTGATACTGTGCAATCTGCGGTGCTTCGATATGGGCTAAGTCGGCTAACTTAAGGCGCAGAATACGATTTAAATTGGTCATATCTTCAAATTGATGGCAGCCTTCATGGTAGATCCACTTCATAACCTGATCCGCGCGAAAGGGCTTTTCTCCGATATCACTGAAAAATGTACGCATTTGCTTATAGCTAAGATTGAGAAGATTGACTTTTTGTGACATCATAAGAGGGGATTCCTAACAGCATACTTTTGAGCTTAAAAGAGCATTTTATCGATTTTGAGAGCATTATGCCAGTATGAAGCCTGAAAACTGTGATAGACTTGATATATATCTACATTAACCATGCTGTTCGATGACCTTATTAATCCTTTATGTTGTTCTGGCTCTACTGATTTCCTTTTTTTGTAGTATCTTTGAAGCCGTGTTGCTTTCGGTGACCCCTAGCTATATAGCCCATTTGAAGCATAAGAACCCACAAGCTTCGCAGAGGCTTGCTCAGCAAAAAGATCACGTAGATGAATCTTTGATT
>JADHND010000074.1 GCA_016779685.1 Shewanellaceae bacterium
GAAACCACAACGAAAGCCAAACCCTAAAGCGGTTGATGTTTCGGGCTCAAAAAACAAAGATGCATCGTTTAAACTCAGTTTATTCAAAGCTTCTCGAAAACTTTCATAATCTTCATTTGAAATGGGAAATAAACCAGCATAGACCTGTGGCTGAACTTTCTTAAACCCAGGCAGCGGCGTTGAGGCACCATGTTTTGCTAACGTCAAGGTATCACCGACCGGTGCTCCATGAATGTCTTTAATGCCTCCGATTAAAAAACCCACTTCCCCAGTATTGAGGGCAGCTGTATCGGTTAGTTTTGGCGTAAATATCCCAATCCGATCCACATCATACACTTGCCCTGTCGACATCACTTTAAACTTCTGACCTTTTTTTAACTGACCATGTTTAACCCGAATCAACGAAACCACACCTTGGTAATTGTCAAACCATGAATCAATGATTAAAGCCTGCAATGGCGCGGTAGGATCACCAACAGGTGGCGGGATTAACTGCACGATTTGTTCTAAAACTTGCTCCATACCGACCCCAGTTTTAGCCGAACACTGCGCAGCTTCAGTCGCATCAATACCAACAATGTCCTCGATTTCTTGCGCGACCCGATCCGGTTCTGCTTGAGGCAAATCTATCTTATTTAAGATCGGCACTACCTCAAGACTCATGTCAATCGCCGTATAACAGTTTGCTAATGTTTGTGCTTCGACACCTTGGCCAGCATCTACCACCAATAAAGCACCTTCACAGGCTGCAAGGGAGCGCGAAACTTCGTATGAAAAATCTACGTGCCCAGGCGTGTCGATAAAGTTCAATTGATATGTTTGGCCATCTTTCGCTTGATAAGATAAGGTCACACTTTGCGCTTTGATGGTGATCCCACGCTCTCGCTCAAGATCCATCGAATCAAGTACTTGTGCCGCCATTTCCCTTTGGGTTAGGCCACCACAGATTTGAATTAAACGATCAGATAAAGTTGATTTGCCGTGATCAATATGAGCGATAATAGAAAAATTACGAATTAGATTCATGCTACTCTTAAATTGTATATATTGATGTAAATTTATTAATCACGCCAGTCAAAATGCCGCGTGTCTAAGCTGAAGCAGCATCTGATCACACTCGCTAAGCTAAGCTCATTCGCTTTGCGTCAAAATATCTGCTGATTTATGACGATGACAACAAAAGATTCATTAACATCAATAGCACATTACATCAGTGTGTTAAAATTAAGCTAATTATACCCAAAGTCGGGCGAGATAGCTACGAATGGAAGGTTTGTTTTGCTAACACAGTGAACTACTTGGGGCTAAAGCACCCGAGCTTCCATTGGGTTGTTACTTTTTCTCGTTTAGCACTTCGCTATGTTACTGCTCAGCCAGGCTTGAGATTGGCAAGTCTAAGGCATGCCTCTACGCCCACTATCTGACCGGTATAGGCTGCATTCGCGCTAACAATGCAATGTAGCTCATCTTCATTTTTGCCGATGTTATAGCAGCAAAATACTTAAGATTGACCACTTTTCCTGCGAACATAAAGCGAATTCGAGGTCAGAAACTGGCTGAGTGATTTGAAACTGAGATAAGACGAGTTTTTCTCTTGCCTAGTGTCAATCAGAAGATCACTCAAAGATGTTGTTTATGGATAATCTGTCCGAAGTTAGCGGTAATCAGTGGCTGCTGTGTTTGCTCTATTCGTTTAACCTGATGTTGAGCGGCTATCCAACTCACATAACCACCTAAAAAGCCGAAAGCTAATACCATCATATCTTGTAATGCGCTGCCTTCAGGCAGCAGAGTCATGCCTATTAAAAGACCAACCATAAATCCGAATATGGGGACAGCATAAACCACCATAGCTATCGAAGTTAGATAACCATCTGGAATCTGAACCACAACGGTATCGCCCGCACGCAAAGTTAAATCGGTTTGTATTTCCAGCATTCGTGGCTGAGCCGATGCTGCTACCGTTTGCGCACCACATTTGGATTTTTCTTGGCATCCACTACAAGAAATTTTTTTTTCGATATATAAACGAACGTTCTGTCCTGATTGTGACACCACAACCGCGGCTTCTTGATTCATGGGGTACTTTAAGCTTTGCTTTAAAAAATGAAATAAAGATGAAGGTTATTTTACAGCAACGACCGACTGAAGTGAACCTTATAACCCATTCAACTCTTTGAAGTATACGCCATTCATTGCTTACATACCAAGATAACAACTGACCTCTCTCGCCTGCTGGAGCCATGCTTTACGCCAAAGTAGGTAAACCAAAACGATGCAACGCCATGAAAGATAGAAAACTTTTATAAAAGATAATGAATGTGGTAAAATATGTTATTAAATTTAGAATATGGTCGTAGGTATGACTGCAAATCTCCAAGTGACATGTGATGCTCTCATCATTGGCAGTGGCGCAGCTGGATTAACGCTAGCGCTCAGCATCGCTAATCAAGCGAAGGTAATTCTCCTATCAAAGAACACGATCCATGAAAGCTCAACACTTTATGCTCAAGGCGGTATTGCGGCCGTTTTTGATAAAAATGATAGCATTGAATCGCATGTCAAAGACACCTTAAAAGCTGGCGCTTATTTGTGTGATCCAGCCATTGTAAAGCATACAGTTCAGGCCGCTAGACCAGCAATGGAGTGGCTTATTAAGCAAGGCGTCAGATTCGATACCCAACCGGAACGCAATGGTCAAAATCCATTTCATTTAACACAAGAAGGCGGACATAGCCATCGCCGGATCTTGCATGCAGCCGATGCAACAGGAAAAGAGCTGCATCAAACACTCCAGCAGCAAGTCATAGCGCATCCTAATATAACAGTGCTTGAGCACCACAATGGGATTGATTTAATCACTTCTAGAAAACTGCACCAAACAGGACATCGTGTTTTAGGCGCCTATGCCTGCGATTTAACGACCCTAACCATCAAAACAATTGCCGCAAAATTTGTTATTTTAGCGACCGGTGGTGCCTCTCAAGTCTACCAATATACTTCCAATCCAAATATTTCATCTGGTGATGGCATTGCCATGGCTTGGCGCGCTGGCTGTCGGGTTGCCAACATGGAATTTAATCAATTCCATCCCACCTGCCTTTACCATCCTAAAGCACGCAACTTTTTATTAACCGAAGCTTTACGCGGCGAAGGTGCGGTACTGCAAAGACCGGACGGCAGTCGCTTTATGCTTGACTTTGATGAGAGAGCCGAGCTAGCACCCCGTGATATTGTCGCCCGAGCTATTGATTACGAAATGAAACGTTTAGGCGCTGACTGTATGTATTTGGATATCAGCCATCGCGAAGCTGACTTTATTCAACATCACTTTCCAACCATTTATGAAAAATGTCTATCGCTTGGCATAGATATCACCCGAGAACGGATCCCTATTGTCCCTGCCGCACACTACACCTGTGGGGGTGTGATGACCAATCAACAAGGACAAACTGATTTGGCAGGCTTATATGCTATTGGAGAAGTCAGCTACACCGGGCTACATGGTGCCAATCGCATGGCCAGTAATTCATTGCTAGAATGTATCGTATTTGCGCGTTACGCTGCTCAGGATATCCTCTACCAACTGTCACATATCCCAATACCAGATGCGCTCCCACTGTGGGATGCGACCCATGTAACCAATTCAGACGAAGCCATTGTCATTGCCCATAATTGGCATGAGCTCAAACTTTTTATGTGGGATTATGTTGGTATCGTACGCTCCAACAAGCGCCTTGCTCGAGCTCAACGGCGGGTTGTGATGTTACAAAAAGAAATTGAAGAATACTACAGTCATTTTACAATCACAGGTAATTTACTTGAGCTGCGCAACTTAGTGCAAGTCGCAGAGTTGATGATAAGGTGTGCTCAAGCACGTCAAGAAAGTCGAGGCTTACATTACAACATTGACTTTCCTGAAACATCAAAACAGCAACTACCCACCATTTTGCAACCTTGAGCAACAGAATTAAGTTGCAGGATGAGCATTCACCCGAACCTTGTCAACCATTGCGGCCAACGCTGGATCATGACAAGCTTCGGATTGCATAAACCAAGCGAAAAGCTGAGGATCATCACATGCTAGCAAACGTTGAAATGTGGCTTTATCTGCTAACGTCAAATGCTCGTAGTGGTGCTTAACAAAGGGTTGTAACAAAAAATCCAATTCTAACATACCGCGCCGGCATGCCCAATAAAGGCGGGATGTATCCATTAATTTCTCCATAAAAATTTCCTCTTCAATCGGTTATTCACACTGCAATTGGCGCTTTTATGTGAGGGTGTGCTTGATAATCTATTAAAGCAAAATCTTCAAATGAATAAGTATCTATTGAGGCAGGGCGACGCAAGATGTTCATCTTCGGCAAAGGATAAGGCTCTCTGGTTAGTTGAAGACGGGCCTGTTCCAAATGGTTCATATACAAATGTGTGTCGCCTCCCGTCCAAATAAACTCGCCAGGCTCCAAATCACATTGCTGGGCTATCATCATAGTTAACAGTGCATAGCTGGCAATATTGAAGGGTAAACCCAAAAACACATCGCAACTACGTTGATACAATTGACAACTCAAGCGCCCCTGCGCCACATAAAACTGAAACAAGGCATGACAAGGAGCCAAGGCCATCTCAGACAAATCACCGACATTCCAAGCGGATACCAACAAACGCCTTGAATCAGGTTGTGTTTTTATATCATGGATTACCTGAGCAATTTGATCAATCGAACGATTGTCTTGAGTTGACCAACTTCGCCATTGATGGCCGTAAACTGGGCCTAAATCTCCCTGATCATTTGCCCAAGCGTTCCAAATAGAAACGCCTTGCTCTTGTAAATATTGAATATTGGTGTCACCTTTTAAAAACCAAAGCAACTCATGAATAATAGATCTCAAATGACATTTTTTAGTCGTGACCAACGGAAAGCCTTTCGCTAAATCAAAGCGCATTTGATGACCAAAAACAGATAGCGTGCCGACTCCGGTGCGGTCTGCTTTAACCTGCCCTTGATCTAAAATATGACGTATCAATGTTTGATAGCTATTCATACAGTCGCCTCCTTAAAACGATGGCGATTCATCAAATAAATACCGAAGGCAATCATGGGCAGGGATAACAACTGCCCCTGGCTAAACAAATTTAAATATAAACCAATATGCGCGTCTGGCTCACGAAAGAATTCAACTGCGCAGCGAGCGATACCATATCCAATACAAAACAGCCCAAACATAGCTCCTTCTGCCATGCGGCCATGCTTTTTAGCACGATACCACAGCAGCAATGCGAGCAACAACACACCTTCTGCCAGGAATTGATACAACTGCGAAGGATGGCGTACAAGTTGATCCACATGTGGAAAAATCATACCCCATGGCACGTCCATATCAACGGGTCGCCCCACCAATTCGCCATTAATAAAATTACCAATACGTCCAAGCCCGAGGCCTGCAGGTACCAGTGGGGCCATAAAATCAGATACTTGCCAAAAACTTCGCTTTTGAATTTTAGCGCTGTAGAGCATGGCAATAAAAACGCCTAAAAACCCACCATGGAACGACATTCCACCTTGGTTCATTTTAAATAGATAGCTAGGATCTTGCAAAAAGATGTCAAATTGATAAAACAAGACATACCCTATGCGGCCACCTAAAATGACCCCCATAAATCCATTAAAGAGTAAATCCGAAACTTGAGTTCGTGTCCAGCCGCTATTGGGTTTATCAGCAACGTTATAAGCTAAGTAAAAAGCGACACCGAGCCCCATTAGATACATCAACGCGTACCAGCGAATAGCAGGCTCAAAAGGAATACCAAATAATTCATATTGACCTAGTGACAGAAGAACCGGATCAATATTCGGAAAAACCCATGCATCTTGACGCATATTCTTGTCTCCTCAAGACGTGTGTGAAAAACCACCTACACCGTAGCGCTTGGATGGTGGCAAAACAACTTTGACAAATTCGCTCATCATTTTTCGATACACTTCTCTCTTGAACGCAACAACTTGTCGAACAGGATACCAATAATTCACCCAGCGCCAATCGTCAAATTCAGGGTGCCCTGTCGCATTTAAATCAATACGACTTTCGGCAGCGACCAAACGCAACAAAAACCATTTTTGTTTTTGCCCAATGCAAACAGGGTCTTTTTCATATCGAATTAGGCGTTGAGGCAAGCGGTATCGATGCCAATGTCGACTCACCAATAATATTTCAACGTGCTCTGGTTTCAAACCAACTTCTTCGTATAATTCGCGATACATCGCCTGTTCAACCGGCTCATTATCGTTCACACCGCCTTGGGGAAACTGCCATGAAAACTGGCCATAGCGCCGTGCCCACATGACTTGACCTTGTTGATTACAAATCACAATGCCGACATTGGGACGGAACCCTTCATTATCAATCACAAGGACTCCAAGTATTCGTTGGTATGATAAAACACAATTGTTTTACAAGATATTCATTGTAGCAATAAATAAGCACCTGATGCCACCCTAAAAAAAGGAAAGACTTTATTCTAAAAATGTATATCCGTACAATAGGCGAGTTAATAATAAAATTACTAAATGGATATTATGCAAAACTCATCTCCCAACAATCAACAGGAACTTCTCCATTCAGCCCGCTTGCTAACGGGAGCTACACTAGGAGAAATCGCACAAGCATTTGAAATATGCGTGCCTGATAATCTATTAAGAAACAAAGGTTGGGTCGGTCAACTCATCGAAACAGCTTTAGGTGCAACAGCAAAGCAGCAAGCCATTCCAGACTTCCCTGAACTGGGTATAGAGCTCAAAACCATTCCCATCAGCGCTCAACTGACGCCACTGGAAACCACATATATCACCACGGCTCCCCTGCTAAATTTAAAGCAACACGTTTTTGAAGAATCGCCACTTTATCACAAACTAAAACACGTCCTCTGGATTCCTATACAGGGAGAACGGGACATCCCCTTAGCCAATCGAATGGTAGGCACACCGCTACTCTGGCAACCATCTTCTGAACAGTGGCGACTTATTAAGCAAGACTGGTTCGAAATTATGGAACAAATTACCTTGGGTAGAATTGAATACCTAAATGCGAAACATGGCCAAATTATTCAATTAAGACCCAAAGCAGCCAGCAGTCAAGTGACAACAGCGGCAATAGGACAAGATGGTGCCGTCATCCAGACACGTCCTCGGGGATTCTATTTAAAGACCAACTTTACCAACACCCTATTACAAGAACACTTTCTGTAACTATACAAAATCATTATGACAGCAATAACAATTGTTTTTCAATAAGTTCAGCTAATTCACGAAAGGCTCGTAACCGATAACTCTGCTGCCGCCATACCAAGCAAATGTCTCGCTTCGGCTTAGCTGGCGGCATTGGCATGACCACCACGTTCGAGCCTTGGAGAATATTCTTAACCAGCGACATTTGAGGAATCAAGGTAAACCCTCTGTGCGTATCTACCATATGGATTAAAGTCGACAAATGACCGATATAATGTGGGTGTACTGTAGCCTCATTTTGTATCAGACCCGCCTGAAGTTGATGCAGCGACTGGCAGTGATTTGCACCCATTAAAAAATAACTTTGGGCTGCTAACCGACTCGGTCTTAGAGGATATTGTAAATTATCTCTTAAGCTTTCATGGCAAACCAATACCAAGGCATCATGGCCAATTGTCTGTTGATG
>JADHND010000075.1 GCA_016779685.1 Shewanellaceae bacterium
AATGCAGCTTTGACAATCCTGCCAATCTCATTGATTCTAATGCAACAACTTAACAAGTTGCTCGCATCGGCTGAAACACACAACCGCTATCGAATAGCCCTTTTGCAAAAGCATTTCCGATTTCTTTTCTAAGTATGTTCAGTGCGCTGTTTTCATCGGCGTTTATCAGCTTCCCGCTGGATGCTTTGTACAAACCTCGTTTGATTCGACGACCGCTGAATATCCGTTCACCAGGATCTTGATAAGTAGGTATGACGTCAAGATCGATAGCACTGGCTTTGCTTGTATAACTTTCTTCCCGGACAACGACCTCTATTCCGTGCGCCTCAGCTTTGTATTGGATCTTCTTGATGAGCTCAGCGTGCGGTATCGACACGAACTTTTGATTGTCCACTTTGTTGCCAATATGGATGGATTGCTTCCAGTCCTTGTTGTGACCGATAACTATTTTTCCTGTGTCAGTTTCTAGGCAAACATCAAGGATCCGCCTTGACACCTTGTGTAAGTGGTCATTTATCCAATTGTACCGCTTGATGCTTTTAGCCTTTATATGCTTTCCCTTTCCAAGAGATTGCAAAATTGCCTGGTCTCGATTGTACCTATTGTTGATTGACTTAATCAGCTTGCCGTTCATCAGAACAGGGCTAACGCCGTGCTGATTTGAAACGATGGTTGCTAGGTTATCAATGCCAATGACATTCGATTTGTGCAGAAGAACGCTTTTTTCGCTGCCTCTTAACTTGTATACCACCTCTATAAAATAACACTGACCCTTGGGTACAAATCGGATGTCTTGAACAATGCTGTTGTCTGCCTGTTCGTTGAATGGCTGGTTATCGCAACACATAACCCTAACAGGTTTGAGTCCGATATCTTTAGCCCCTGAAAGATGCACATATCCATTCTCTATTTTGAATCCATTTCGACCGACTACGAACGTTTTTTGATGGTCGGCATAACGCGGTATTTCAGGTCCAACTTAAAAGGGTCATGTCTAGGTATATGAAAAAAATTTACGCTGAGCATCTAAAGCAATTTTACTGGGGAACAATCAAGAGTTTTGAAGGGGCTGATTGTCGATGAGATAACTTGCACCAGTGATCTCGTAAACTCATGAACGAAAACCAAGCTGTTTGTGTTGAGTCGCTTCAAGTCATGAATATGATAAATATCCAAAAATATTAAAGCATATAGCTGATGTAAACGGATGAAAATTTGGTCGTCAGCTTGAATACAAAACAGAATGGACTGGCAGAACATACCAACCATTGATCGCTTTTCTTTTACTCAAAACGTTGCTCAAGTTGTAGATTTGTACACAAATCTATGCCCAGAATATAAAAACCATCGGGTGGGCGGGGTTGGTCTAAGGAGCGATTGGATTGGGGGTAGGCTCATATGAGCCTACCTAGGGAAAGCATGTTGAACTAGAAATTTGTCGCCGTAGCGATGCGAGAACCCTCGTCCAATCGGGTGGGAAGAGGTCAGCGTATACTCCAGTTAGAATAGCGTGCATTTAAAGAAATGTTATAACTTATTTTCTGGTAAATTAAAAAAATTGAAAAAAAATAAAATATTAAAAAAAATGCCATAAATGTAACGTATCGTCTAAGCTATATAAAGATATATACGATTGTCATCTTTAGGCGAGCTTGGATCTTATGAAATTAACATTAAGTAATGCTGTCCTTATTATGTTTAGTATTATTACACTGGTTATCGCGACATCCCAGTTCTACGTTAATTATATCTTTCAAAAAGAACAGCTTGATGTATCTATCGATAGGTTAAGTAAACAATCGATTCGTATGGCGGTTGGGCAAATAGACCTTTGGCTTACTGAAAATAAATATTTACTCGAAAGTATTTTTGGTTTTGATCGAAATCAGAAACAAGAACTTGTTAAAGACTTAAACCGTGTACGTGATTCGGGGCAATTTATCGCAGGCTTTGTTGGTTTAAACGATGGCGATGTGATTGGTGATGACAAAGTGAAGTTCCCTCCAGGATACGATCCTCGCGTCCGTCCTTGGTATAAGTTAGCATTAACAGCTAAAGAGGCTGTGTACACAGAACCTTATGAGGATGCCTTTACCAATGCAATTGTTATTACCATCGCCCAACAACTATTTGGGCCAGGTTATTCTGGTGTGATTGGTGGTGACTTGACCTTAGGAACCGTCGACCAAGTGATGGACGGCATTGTTTCCGATGTAACCTCAGGCGCTTTGATCACACAAGAAGGGACTATTATTTCTTATGTTGACAAGGAGCTGCTGTTAAAGAATGCAACTGAAATTCATCCTAATTTTACGAAAGACTTTTTTGATTTTCTTGTTGGTGACAGTCAAAACCAAGAATCAAAAACGATGGTCATCAATGGCGTAGAAAAATTCATGATGGTCGGTAAGATCAGCGGTTGTAATTGGTATGTCGTATTATTTATTGACAAGTACTTGTCATATGCACCACTGCGCACCTTGGTTTGGCAAACGACCATTGCTACCATTATCAAATTGTGCTTTGTAATCGGTATTATGTTCTTTTTTATCAAAAAGCTATTGGCACCACTCATTGTTACCAATGAAGCCATTATAAAACTATCTCATGGTGACGGTGACCTAACCGCTAGATTGCCTGTGAACGGTTATGATGAAATAGCCGAGTTGGGCAGTCGAGTGAACTCGTTTATATCAAAATTGCATGGCATTATTTCAGAAATTGTTTCTTCAGGTACCAAGCTGCAAGATAAGGCTGCAAATTTTAAAAACATTTCTGAAGAAACGAAAAAAGGACTTGCCGAACAGCAGCATGAAATTAGTCTGATAGCAGCGGCTGTACATCAAATGTCAGCAACGGCACAAGAGGTAGCAAGCAATGCGGAAGCTACTGCGGCAGCGACTATTCAGTCAGGTGAGCATTGCGAAGAAGGTAAAAATGTTATTCTTAAAAACCAAGATTCTATTAATAGTTTAGCCACTCAAATTGACAGCACTTCTCAAGCCATTGCTGAGTTAGAAGCCAACACTCAAAATATCAACCAAATCCTCTCTACCATTCAAGAAATCGCAGAGCAGACTAACTTGTTGGCTTTGAATGCCGCCATTGAAGCGGCTCGGGCAGGGGAGCAAGGGCGAGGGTTTGCGGTTGTAGCTGATGAAGTTCGAGTGTTGTCGCAGCGTACGCATGGTTCAACTGAAGAAATTCGAGCTATGATCGAAACCTTGTTGGAAAACACGGAAGGTGCCGTGATCACCATGCAGAAAAGTTTAGAGTTGGCGACAACCAGTGTTGACGAGGCGAACAACGCGACTCAGGCACTAGAAGAAATTTCAATCTCAATTCAACAAATTTCAGATATGTCTACGCAAATTGCAAATGCAGCTGAAGAACAGAGATCGGTGACAGAAGAAGTCAGTAGAAATATCCAATCTGTCAGTCAAGTTTCGGATGAACTGGTTATAAGCGGTCAAATAATTGTAGATAAATCAATGAATTTAGATAGCTTGTCTGGCAATCTAAATGAACAGGTTGGAAAGTTTAAATTGTAATGCATATCAATGATTCTGGGAGAATGACATGCAAATTCGTATGAATTTAGCAAGCAAGTTGGTCATCATATTTATATTGATTACCCTCATTATTGGCACTTTGCAAAATATAGTTAGCACGGTTGATAGATCGAATCAATTGCAACGTTCTTTAAATCATTTTTCTCGGCAATCAGTATCAGGGGGGATATTAGAGATTAAGTTGTGGTTAGAAGCCCATATCGGTCGGTTAAAAGCGATAAAGCAAATTAATTTCAATAATCCATCCGTTCTTCAAGGGGATTTAAAGCAAGTTTCTAACAGCAGTGATTTCATTGCGACTTTTGTAAGTGATCAATATGGCCGGTTTGAAATATTTCATGAACGGGGTGCTAAAGCCTTATCTGGATACAATCCGACAACTCGCCCATGGTATCGCGATGCCATTAAAACCAACGATATTGTGTTAAGTGATGTGTATGCTTCGGCAACCACCAATGAATCGGTCATGACGATAGCTTATCCCTTTTCGGAAAAAGGTATTAAAGGGGTACTGGGCGGCGATTTGTCATTAAAAACTAAGGAATTACAAAAAGCATTGGATACCATTAAATCTGATTTAGCCTATGCCTTCTTATTAGATAGAAATGGTAAAATTATTTATCACCATAATGATGATTATTTGTTGCAACCTGTCACAGATATTATTCCTTTAGTGAATGATAAATTCTTAAGAGAAATTAAGGACAATGAAATAGGTGATGAGATTGAAACCTATGTTGAAAACGAGTTGTCGCTCATAAACATAGCCCGTATTCCAATCGCAGACTGGTATATGGTCTATGTTATCAATGAAGACATTGCCTTTTCTGCATCCAGAGAAATTTTTTTCCGGATGATTGTGTTTAGCATCATTCAGTTGCTGGTTGTCTCAATATTAGCTACCTTGTTGATTCGTTTTTTACTTAAAGCACTTAAAGACACCAACGATACGTTACTTGACTTATCTGAGGGGGATGGTGATTTAACCATTCGACTTAAAGAAAAAGGCAGTCAAGAGGTACAGGCTTTAGCGAGCGGTGTTAACCTTTTTATTAAAAAACTTCACGAAATCATTTCTAAAATCGCCATGTCAGGTGTAGAGGTCAATAGTGAAGCAAAATCATTCCAAGAAATTGCAACTAAGTCCAGCGACTCTTTAGCTAGACAGCAATCAGAGATTACCTTGATTGCAACCGCGGTCCATCAAATGTCAGCCGCTGCTCAGGAAGTAGCTAGCAATGCAGAGTCCACGGCTGCTGCCACCACTAAGTCGAGTGGTTTTTGTGAAAATGGGATTGAGGTGATTCAAAAAAACCAAGAGTCTATAACCAATCTAGCTATACAAATTGATCAAGCTTCTTCTGTTATTTCCGAATTAGAATCGAATTCAAAGAACATCAACCAGATCCTATCAACGATACAAGATATTGCTGAGCAAACCAATTTACTTGCTCTAAATGCAGCGATTGAAGCAGCAAGAGCTGGCGACCAAGGCCGAGGCTTTGCGGTGGTCGCGGATGAAGTCAGGGTCTTGTCTCGTCGTACCCATGGCTCCACAGAAGAAATCCGAGCTATGATTGAAAATCTTTTAACCAATACAGAAAGTGCCGTTAAAACGATGAATCAAAGCTCTATTTATGCCAATAACAGTGTTGAAGAAGCGAATAAAGCCACCTTGGCACTGAATGAAATTACCAATTCAATCACGACGATTTCGGATATGACCGCTCAAATTGCCAGTGCTGCGGAAGAACAGCGTACTGTGACGGAAGATGTGAGTCGAAATGTAGAGTCGGTTACGCGTTCTTCGAGCCAAATCTCAACAGGCGCTGAAACTGTGGTATCGATGGCCAGTGAGTTGACTACGATAGCCTCATCATTACAAGAACAGGTAAACAAATTTAAACTTGATTAATTCTCGCATTTATTATGTTTTTTAAAGCCTATCCTGCTATGATAGGCTTTTTTAGGTTGCCTTTTTTTAAGCATTTTTTATGAAATATATTGGTCAAACTCACTTTAACCATGAAGATATTAAGCCAAAACGTGCCGTTCTGCTGTGTAATTTAGGCACCCCTGAAGCACCTACGGCGCCTGCACTGCGCCGTTACTTGAGGCAGTTCTTAAGTGATTCGCGTGTGGTTGAATTACCCGCTCTGTTGTGGAAGATCATCTTATATTTATTCGTATTAACTTTTCGCCCAAAACGATCAGCTGCTTTGTATAAAAAAGTTTGGACACAGCAGGGCTCGCCCCTTATGGTGCACAGTTTGGCGCAACAGAAGCAGCTCCAAGTGAACTTGTCCGCTGCGGGTCTGCATGATGTCATCGTCGAAACCACCATGTGTTATGGTCAACCATCGGTGTCGCGTGTGCTGGAAAAATTAAAACAGCTCGATGTGCGTGAGATCATGATTATTCCGATGTATCCACAATATTCAGGTGCAACCACCGGGGCAACATTTGACTCCCTAGCTCGCGTGTTAATGCAGTATCGCTGGGTGCCGCAGTTGCACTTTTTAAATGGGTATCATCAACATCCATTGTATATCCAAGCATTGGCAACATCCATTCAGCAGCAGATTACCACCCACGGCCAGCCTGATATGGTGCTTTTTTCATATCATGGAACGCCACTATCCTATCTTAAAAAAGGTGATCCGTATCATTGCTTTTGCCACCAGACGACACGAAGAGTTCTCGAACACCTGGATTGGTCAGCAGGTGATGCTAAAACTTGCTTTCAATCGCGTTTTGGGCGAAATGAATGGTTGCAGCCTTATACTGAGGCGACTTTAATTGAGTTGGCAGAGCAAGGTCTAAGGCATGTTGTGGTCATTTGTCCAGGTTTCTCAGCCGACTGTCTTGAAACAATTGATGAGATAGAGCGTGAAGCGCGAGAAGTCTTTTTGGAACATGGTGGGCAAAAATTCCATTACATTCCAGCATTGAATGCGACTTCGGCTCATATTGAGATGCTATCTTCTTTGGTGCAGCAACAATTGCATCCGGTTGCGCCTCTTAAGCAGCAGTCTAGTAACTCCGTAAATTGTTCAGCAGATCACCCTAAAGCCACATCATGTCCCAGTGCTTGATTATTGAATAGGTAGTTTTTCATAGTTGATTTGCTTCAGCAATGCTAATTCTGCCTCATCAATGCCATAGTATTGGTAAATCTTGGGTGCAATACTGAGCACACCTTTAGCCCAATGCTCGATGAGATGAACTTTGGCAAAGCAAGCGCCTTTCTCAATTATTTTGGCCTCTTCAGAGAGCATGCTAAAGCTTTTAGCTTGATCGATTTCAATCACCCAATTAATAATGTGGTCTTCATCCCATTTAAAGTGATTGAGTGCAGATAGATTGATTTTATTCAGTTGGGTTAGCCAAATTTTTTGAATCAGCTTGATGGGAAATTCAGTCATCAAAATTGTTTCATACAGTTCAGATTCTTTCCGAATTTCAGCATCCTTTAACCACTTAGACCAACACTCATCTACGATGTTTGAGGCTACATACAATGTTAAAATAGCGCCCGCATTGCGTAGACAACTAGCTAGATAAAATGAGTCATTATGTAATTTTTTATTTTTTGATAGTTTTCTAACGGCTAAAGCATGGGTTGTTTGGTAGGATAAAAACCGTCTGACCGCGTTATGAATTCGAAAGTTTTTCATAGGCAACCAATGGCGACAGCATAAATAGCCGAACCATAAGCGAATGTTTTCAAAGCCCATGTAGCTCATAATTAATTTAGGATCTTGAATTGCGACAGTAGCGTGCTGCAAATAACCGTATTTATTAAAAATATGAATCAATTCAGATTGTAGCCAAGGTAAGCTTTTTATCTTACGGCTAATCAGATTGACATCTGCCTCTTGTGTAATCAGCAATCTAAACAGATCGATTTCATTTTGAGATATCGGTAGCTTGAATTTTTTTTCATGAATAAGATTTATTTTAGTAGCAAATTCCTTTTCAACCTCTTGTTCAATACGTTTGTGAACCACCTCAACAATGTGCTCGTGTTTTTGAATTGTTTTGATGCGTTTCAGCCATGCTTGACGCTCAGAACT
>JADHND010000076.1 GCA_016779685.1 Shewanellaceae bacterium
GCATTAAAAAATGTCAAAAAAGGCGATAAAGTTCGAGTTGAAGGCAAAACCGGTACTTTTTTTGGGATGCGGGTCATCAAACCGATTAAAGTGACTTCACTGGGAAGTGAAGATGCTATCTCGCCGAAGGTGATTGATTTGGTTGCGGAACAAATTAACGATTATTACATCGGTCGCGTGGTGCGGGTGTCTGGTAAGATTGAGTCGGTGAAATCAGATTTACCGTTTGGCTGGCGGATTGAAATTCGCAGCGGTGATCATAAATCAGCGCAGGTCATGGTTGCATCTACTGTCGATGTGGATCCTAGACGTGATAAAACGATCAAGGAAGGCAATCATTTCAACATTACTGGCGTTTTGATCAAATTTAAGGGTAGCTTCTTGGTTATGCCCAGAGAGTTAAAAGATTTTGAACCCTTAAAACCGACGCTATAACATCGATTTTAAATAGAAAGCCCGCTGTCATACCTAATGAAATAGGTGTGACAGCGGGTTTTTCGTTAAGAGGTTGCGGATTGCAATAAAGAAGTCCGATAAGCCTGAATACTTGGAATAAGGGTCAAGATACTGTTGGTGACTATAATCAAGGCCATGATCAGGCCGTTGGTTGCCGAGAGTAAATTGGTATCGATGAACAAGCTGAATGAGGCAGCCAATATCGGTTGAGATAGATGGAGCGCTATCCATAAAGAGAGTAAACCTATGCCAATCCCTGCACAGGTGATCAACAAGGCTTCACACTGGATGTAAATAAACAAAAAACGTGGATGCGCGCCAATTAAACGCATCAAAGCCAATTCTTTTTTTCGAAATTGCATCGATGCCAATAGCATGGTGTTCATTCCCAGCAAAGAGGACAGCAACACCAAGGCTGATGTGATCAGCAGGGTGTTTTCAACATAGCCCATAATTTGCCACAGTTCCGTTAACGCGACCCCGGGTAGAATGGCTTGTAGCCGAAATTTTTCGTGATTGTTCATGCGATATTGAAAAGAAAATAAATTGTTTTTGGCATGCAAGCCCACCAAAAAAGCACTTATTTTGGTGGGCTCAAGCTGTTTGAGATAGGTGGCTTTGTCGATAGCGATGTTTTTCCATTCCGTATGCACAGCCTCAAGTCCCTTCAAGCGAACATAAATGGTTTTATCTACAACGGTGCCTGTGGGTTGCAAAATACCGCGAACGGTAAATGGATCTTCATCGTGTTCATTAAATTGATGGTGGTGGTGGCCATGGGCAAAAATCAGTTCATCACCGAGTTGATAGTCTCGTTGTTGTGCGACCTCGGCGCCGATAACAGCATCAAAGGTATTTTGAAACAGCTCTCCCTTGGCTAAAGCCAGGCTTTGTTGTTGACCATAATGATAGTGAGAAAAAAAATCAGTGGTGGTGCCAACCACATTGAATTGATAGTGGCTATCCCCTAGCGTGATGGGCACACTCCACGCCACAGTCGGGTCGTCACTTACGGCTTGGTAAGCTGACCAAGGAACAGGTCTAGAGACTTGACCGATGTGAAACAAACTGTACAGCAGCAGATTTAGTTGACCCGTAGGCGCCCCAACAATAACATCCACCTGAGACACAGCTTTATCAAAACTGACGCGCACTTGCTGGCGTAAATGCTGAGTCCCCAACAAGACGAAGACACTTATCGCAATGGTAAAGACGGTTAATAGCACAATAGTACGTCGATGCTGCAAGCTTTTATAGACAAGGTGGGTCAGTCTCACGATAGGTCTCCTGTAGCAGATTGAACTTGATTGACTTGATGTAGGTCAATGTGGCTGGAAAAGTGTTGCTTGAGATTGGTATCATGCGACACTAAGATAACCGTGCTGTTGTTTTCGGCAGCGACTTGTAACAGAAGTTCGATAAATTGATCGCGCTGGTGGTTGTCCAACGCCGAGGTCGGTTCATCTGCTATGATCAATTGAGGTTGATGAATGAAGGCACGGGCGATGGCCACCCGTTGTTGTTGACCAATGCTCAAAGCATCGGCACGTTGATGAAGCTGATGTTGGGTTAACCCTAAGTGCTTGAGCATAGATTCAAGTCTATCTGAGGCAGGGCGATGGCAATTTAAAGCAAAATAGTTCGCCAATTGAATGTTTTCAAGAACGCTTAAATAAGGTATCAGATTAAATTGTTGAAAAATAACCCCCAGATGTTTGGCTCGATACGCATCTCGCTTTTGATGTGACAGTTGATGCAAGGGGGTATCCTCAATAAAGATCTGTCCAGACTGAGGTTGCAAAATGCCACAGAGTAAGTTGAGTAAAGTCGATTTGCCTGATCCAGAATGACCATAGAGCATTGTTTTAGAATTAGATTCAATGTTGAGACTTGGAATGTCTAAAATGACTTTTGTATCATAAGCAAATTTTAGGTTTTCAATCTGAATCGGATAACTCATAATAACCTTTTGTCGATAATTCTTTTTTCAATGAGGATAATTCAGGTGTCAATATTAGTAAAGAAATCAACCCAAATATTTGGGTTATTCGTGTTGCTGGGAATGGCTTTAGGAATAACATGGCTGGTTTATCAGCAGCTCAACGCCTCAGATAGGCTCGCGCAAGCAAGTTACAGCAAAATTGAATGGATTCAATTAATACCTAAGCATGAACTTGAGATTTTAATGAACCCACCACCATCGATTGAGAACATTGAGGACGGTACTGAAGAGGACAAACTGAGTACGGTTGCGAAAAATCCTGAAATTCAACGCTATAAAGATGCACTGCATTCAACCAACATCGTGTCAAAATTTGAGCAATCCAAGCTGATGATCCCTGGCTTTGTGGTGCCTCTGGAATTTAATGAACAAAAATTAGTCACCCGCTTTTTTATTGTACCTTATTTTGGTGCCTGCATTCATTTACCGCCGCCGCCGCCTAATCAGGTGGTGTATGCGACTTACGAACAAGGCTTAGAGCAACACGTCTTGTATCAGCCGTATTGGGTTGCAGGCGTATTAGAATCCGCTATTGTGAAAAATGACATCACGACCTCGGCTTATACCATGCAGGTTGACTTTATCCGTGAATACACCGAAGCCGATGATGCCAGTTATACACCTTCAACTGAAGCTGAAGCGAATTTACCTCCTGAGGTGCTGCTTTGGGAAGAAGAACCTGAATTGACTTCGCCTTAAAATTTAACCAGACGCAGCCTTGAAGTGAATTCAGCGTATTGTTATTGCTGTGTTTTTAATTTTTGCCAATATTCATTATAGAGCGGGTTCGCTTCACCGACCGTCGATTGAAACTCGCCCGCTTGAATGATGGCGGTAGGCGGAAAAATCACGTCATTGGTGGCAAAGCTGGCATCCATCATTGCTTTAGCGGCTTGATTGGGGGTCGGATAACCAATCTTAGCTGAAATTTTGGCAGCAACTTCTGGTCGCAGTAGGTAGTTGATCATCACATAAGCTTCATCAATATGTTGGGCATTTTGGGGAATCGCTATGTTGTCCATCCATAAGACAGCCCCTTCTTTGGGGTAGATGAACTTAATGTTGGGATTGTCCTGAATAGCTTTAAAGGCAGATCCGTTCCAAAGCATCCCTAGGTACACATCTTCAGATAAGTATGGTCGTTCTGGGGCATCTGAATTAAACACGGCGACATTCGGCATCAGTTGTTGCAGACTTCGGTAAGCCGCTTTAATTTCTTTGGGGTTTTTCGAATTGGCTGAATAACCTAAAGAGCGAAGCGCGATGTGAAAGACCTCACGGACGTCGTTCATCAACAGAATCTGGCCGCGGTATTTGGGATTCCATAAGTCGCGCCAACTGGTGATGCTGCTGGGGTCAATAAATTCGGCGTTGACACCTATCGCTGTAGCTCCCCATAGATAAGGCAGGCTGTACGTGTTGTTCGGATCGTAGTCTTTGTTTAAAAACAAAGGTGAAAGATTTTCAAGGTGGTCTATTCGACTTTTGTCGAGTGGCCGGATCAACTGTTCTTCACGCAGCTTTGACACAAAGTAACTGGAAGGTACCACCAGATCATAGCCAGTGGCATCCAGCATTTTAAGCTTGGCGTACATGGACTCATTGCTGTCATAGGTTGTTAAAATGACTTCAATGCCCGTTTCATCGGTGAAGTCTTCTAGAATCTCTGGCGGCATGTATTCCGACCAATTGTAGATATAGAGTTTTCTAACGTCTGCATCTGAGCGTGATGCAGGCCAAAATAGGATGCTTCCGATGACGGTCAGGAGAAGTAATCCAACCCCAATTTTACCTTTCATAGCTCTAATTCTCTTTGATGTAGCGGTTTAATATATAAGATCCAAAAACCATCCCTAAAGAAAAAACCAAGATCAAAGAGGTGAGTGCATTGATTTCTGGCGACACACCAAGCTTGACCATCGAATAGATCTTAATGGGTAAAATTTCAAAGTTTGGACCCGTGATGAAAGAACTAATGATAACATCATCTAAAGAGAGTGCAAATGAAAGCAACCAACTTGATAAAATGGCAGGAAATGCCATGGGCACTAAAATTTTCCAAAATATTTTGCTTTCGGTGGCACCCAGATCGGTGGCCGCCTCAATCACCCGATAATCAAAATCATTGAGTCTGGCGGAGACTGAAATCACAACAAAAGGCAGACAGAATGTGATGTGCGCAATGAGCAGTGACCAGAAGCCTAACGGCATCCCAAGCAGCAAGAACACAGCCAACAGCGCAATGGCAAAAATAATGTCAGGCGCACTGATGATAATAAACAACAAGCTATTGACGATTTGTTTGCCTTTAAATTGATGTCGAAACAAAGCCACTGCTGTGAGGGTGCCGATCATGGTCGCAATGGTCGCTGCGGTGATCCCAACCGTGATAGAATTGACCATGGCTTCCATTAAACCATGATTGTGCCATAGAGATTGGTACCATTTGAGGGTGAAGCCGTGCCATTCAATGCCGTACCTTGATTGATTAAAGGCATTGATGACCAAGACAAGAATCGGCGCATATAAAAAGAAAAACAACGAGCCTAGTAAAGCAGTTTGAGCAATTTTTTTCATGATAGACGGTCTTGAGTGTTGGTTTTCGTCGCTTTAGTGCTGCGAAAGTAAAAGACGATAAACCAAGTCATAATAAACAACAAGGTTAAGCTAGCAGAGGCTGCGAAAGGCCAGTTGCGATGAATTAAGATTTGATCTTTGATTAGATTACCGACCAAAACTTGCTTGGATCCGCCTAACAAGTCGGAGAGATAAAACATACCCATGGCAGGTAAGAACACCATCAAGATGCCGGCAATGATGCCTGAACTGGTCAATGGCAGCATGATTTTATAAAAAAATTGCCAACGATTGGCGCCTAAGTCCATGGAAGCTTCTTGATAAATCGAAGGTAATTTCTCAATCGCAGCATAAAGCGGCAAAATCATAAAGGGCAACAAGATATATACCAAGCCAATCACCACGGCGGCTTCGGTATACAATAAATGCAGCGGTTTGTCGATCAGGCCTATAGACAGCAAACACCAATTTAAGACACCTTTGGTGCTTAAAATAATCTTAATTGCGTACGTACGAATGAGCGAGTTGGTCCAAAAGGGAATGATGAGCATCAACAACAGCAGTCGTTGGGTACCAAGAGAATAGCGCGTTATGATCCAAGCAACGGGATAGCCAATCAGCAGACAAATGAAACTGGATAGGCCTGCTAACCAAATCGAATGCAAAAAAATATGTAAATAGCTGATATCTAAAAGATTCAGATAGTTTTCAAGCGTCAATGGCCACGCCACCAATTGAACCGAATCGTAAGAAAGCAGACTGGCCGCCCCGATGAGTAAATGTGGAATCAAGACAAACACCAGCAACCAGATGAAGGCACAGGCGATGCTGAAGGTTTTGAAATGGCTGGTTTGCTTAATCATGCGGTAAGACCACCTCCCAACTTGGTACCCATGACACTTCAACTCGCTGTCCTAAGCTATGATCTGTATCGGGATCGTCTTCATTAAAAAATTCGCTGACCAAGATGTGATCTCCATAACTCATTTCAATGACCGAGTCTAAGGTCATGCCTTTGTAGGTCCGTTCAATCACGCGACCCGTCAACAAAGTCGAAATGGTTTGATCTTGTATTTCTTGAATGCGAATGTCTTCGGGGCGTAAGAGAACGTTTACCCAAGCGTTCGGCTCCAAGACCTCGGTGGTGTATATTTCAAACGGTTGTTTTTCAATGAGCGCATGAAATACATTGGGTTGATGTGCATGAGGTGAGACGACTTTTGCTTTGAAAATATTGGTTTGCCCTATAAATTTGGCCACAAACATATTAGCAGGATTCTCATAGATTTCTTTGGGCGTGCCGATTTGTTCAATATCACCATTTTTGAGCACCACAATGCGGTCAGATATCGACAAGGCTTCTTCTTGGTCGTGGGTCACGAACAAAAAGGTAATGCCCAATTGGCGCTGCAATCGTTTGAGTTCCATTTGCATCTCTTGGCGTAATTTATAGTCGAGCGCACTTAAAGGTTCATCGAGTAATAAAATTTGAGGGCGGTTGACCACGGCTCGCGCAATCGCAACCCGTTGTTGTTGGCCGCCGGATAGCTGGTGGGGTTTGTGATGGAGATAGTTGGTCAGTTTGACTTTTTCAAGTGCCTCGACCGCACGTTGGTGAGCTTCTTGTTTGGGTACTCGATGCATTTTGAGGCCAAACATGACATTGTCAATGACGGACATATGTGGAAACAGAGCATAGCTTTGAAACACGGTGTTAATCTGTCTTTTTTCGGCACTGATGTGGTTGATGCTGCTTTGATTCAATATGATTTGACCGTGATCTTCTTGCTCAAGACCCGCGACAATGCGCAGCAAGGTGGTTTTGCCACAGCCAGACGGACCTAGCAAGGTTAAAAATTCACCGTTTTGAACTGTTAAATTGACTTGCTTTAAAACTTGTTTGTCTTGGTAAGTTTTACTGATGTTTGACAATTGCAGCAAATTTTTTTGTTGAGACGTATTCATATGCTTTCGTTTACCCAACCCGTTGAAACCCATTTTTAAAAAAGTGCATTTTAGTGATAGATCGCCGAACAATAAAGTAAAATATGTATAAATTGACGTAATTTATTTGAGATGATTGCTTACGGTTGCGGCATCCATTGATATCGCCACTGCTAGGAGCAAAGCTGGGGTTCAATTTCATGATGGATGTTAAGCGATCAGCGATGCGTTTTGGTGACATCAACAAAAATTTTCAGGGCTTGGTCTTTTTTGAGAGGACGCTTGGCATCCAAATGATTCCACATTTTTAAATCTTGCATCGATACCTTAAATTTATGAGCAATGCTCGACAAAGAATCGCCACGGCGCACGCGATAGTTCACTTTGCGAATCATATGATTTTGATTACGCGGATCGCGGTAGGTATTTTTTTGCCAAATGACCAGAGTTTTACCGACTTTTAAGGTATCGCGAGGCGACATGTGGTTCCAGTACGCTATTTTACGCGCGGTGGTTTTGTATTTTTTGGCAATAGACCAAAACGAATCGCCTGTTTGCACCACATACTTGAT
>JADHND010000077.1 GCA_016779685.1 Shewanellaceae bacterium
TGACATGTATGCCTGTTATGGTCGCATTTTAACCCGTTTGGGACTCACCTTTAGGGCTGTCTTAGCCGATACGGGTTCCATTGGTGGTGAGGCTTCGCATGAGTTTCATGTCTTAGCCAATACCGGCGAAGATGTCATTGCTTACACGGAAGCTAGTGATTATGCGGCTAACATAGAACAAGCCATTTGCTTACCGCCATCAAACCCAGCGCCAGCGCCAACGCTGCCTTTGAGCAAGGTCGAAACGCCCAACATCGGCACCATTGACGCCCTGTGTCACTTTTTGAATGTCCCCGCGACGCAAACATTGAAAACCTTAATCGTTGAAGCCAGTGATGCTTGCGAAACGGCTTTAGTCGCCTTGGTTTTACGTGGCGATCACGAACTCAACACCATCAAAGCTGAGAAACATCCTTGGGTGGCAACCCCCTTAGTGATGGCATCGGAGGCCATGGTCGAAACAACCCTCGGCGCGCGTGTAGGATCCATCGGGCCACTCAATTTGCCGTTGCAAACTTTGTACGATCATGCCGTCTTGGATCGGTCTGATTTTGTCATAGGTGCCACTCAAACGGATCATCACTTCACGGGTTGTAACTGGGAGCGTGATTTACCCACCCCAGCCACCACTTTTGATCTTCGTACTATTCAAGTAGGCGATGCCAGCCCAGATGGCCACGGCACCGTTGCCTTTACTCGTGGCATCGAAGTTGGTCACATTTTTCAATTGGGCACCAAATATTCCGAAGCCATGAAAGCACGCGTTCTCAACGAACAAGGAAAAGCACAAACCCTCACCATGGGTTGCTATGGACTTGGCATCAGTCGTTTGGTCGCAGCTGCTATTGAACAAAATCATGACCAACAAGGGATCAGGTGGCCAGATGCCATCGCCCCTTTTAACGTCTGCATTGTCCCTATGAACATGCACAAGTCGCCTAGAGTGCAACAAACCACGCAACGTCTATATGAAGTTCTACAGCAACATGTCGATGTCCTATACGACGACAGAAAGGAACGTCCCGGTATCATGCTCAACGATATGGAGCTAATTGGGATCCCCTATTTAATTATTGTCGGAGACCGCAGTCTTGATCAAGGACTGATCGAGCTCAAGAACAGACACACTCAAGAAAAAAGTGCCATGACCGTCGATCAGGTTATTCAATTTTTTTCCTCATCTGCCGCAAGATAAACTATTCTTAAAAGAGCATCTAACAAGATGCTCTTTTATTTCAGGTTAAGGTTAACTGAATAAATTGTTTGATTTTTTCTACACAACCCTAATACGAATCTAAATAGGTGTTATGACAAAACCAACCATAGCCTTGTTACTCGGCGGTGGTGGCGCGCGAGCTGCTTACCAAGTCGGTTTACTCAAAGGAATTGTTTCCTTAAAGCCAGATGTCAAAGACATAACATTTAAAATTGTATGTGGTACCAGTGCAGTCGCTATTAACGCAACCACCCTAGCCTGATTTGCATCAAACTTTCCTTTATGTGTCCGCAAATTAGATTGGTTATGGAGCAATATCCACACCGAACAGATCTATCACTGCACCCCATGGAATGTCATCAAACATGTCACCTCTATGTTCGCTCGCAACATTCGAGTTGAACATGCCAACGAAGGGGCTCCCAGTCTACTGAATCCATCGCCGTTGCGGAATATGCTCAACAATCACCTTGATTTCTCGATGATTGATCGCCAAATAGAAAATGGTAGCTTAAACGCATTGAGCTTGTCTTGCTCTTGTTATCAAAGTAAACGGTGTATTACTTTTTTTCAGAGCAATGTCACCGAACCATGGCACCGCGCTAAACATGGTGGTCAAAAAACGCATTTGACAATTGATCACATTCTAGCCAGCGCAGCCATCCCCTTAATTTTTCCATCCGTCAAAATTAAGGATCTCTTTTATGGGGATGGTACCATTCATCAACTGGCACCATTAAGTGCACCGATTCATTTGGGTGCCGATAAAATCATCGTGTTAAGCCTAGACAGTGAACAGCCGACTCATGCTCAGTTTACCAAACATCCTACGGGTGCCGCCATCGCAACCCATTTGCTAGATACCATTTTTTCAGATACCCTCAGCAGCGACGTCGAACGCTTAAACCGTATCAATGAAACGCTCACCTTAATTCCTGAAAAAACCAAAAAGAAAATGTCGCTCAAACCCATCGAAATCGCCGTGCTCAAACCCAGTATTGATTTGGGTGAACTCACCACCAATTATTATCAAGACATGCCCAAAACCATTCAGATGTTGTTTAATCTGATCGGTGCCAATACGGAAATGGCTGGCGGCCTAGTGTCATATCTTTTGTTTGAAGGCAGTTACTGTCAGGCTTTGATTGATTTAGGTGAAAGGGATGCACTGGATCAAGCAGATACCCTCAAAAGAATTCTTGGATATTAAATCACCCCAAATGTAAATAGTTTTCGGCCTGTTCGAGAGAGTGTGACTGCCCGATCAACAACAACACATCACCAACAGCCAACTCCCAATCTTGAGGCGGATTTTCAATCGCTTCGCCAGCACGACATATGGCTTTTATTTGAACTTCAATCTGATGCAGACTCAAATCCTGTACTCGAGTTCCCACCATAAAGGAACCATCCGCCAGCGAAATAGCATGCACTTTGATGTCTTCATATTCAGATTCATCTTCGTCAAAAAAATGATGGAGGTCTGGATAATGCAATTGTCTTTCTCGATTTAACAAGCGCATGATTTGTTTAAGTGGAACTGAGCAGTGATCTAAAATTTGAGAGACCAACATTAAACTCCCTTCTAATTTTTCAGGCACCACCTGATAAGCGCCAGCGGCTTCTAGCTCGGTCATATCACGGTCATCTTGGGTACGAACCACAATATCGACTGCCGGTGCCATGCGTTTAATGGTCGCCATAACTTCCAACACGCATCGTTTAGGGGCAAACGTAATCACAACCAACTTAGCTTCTTTCAGACCCATTTTTTTTAGAATACTGTGACTGCGAGCATCACCAAAAAAAACAGGCTCCCCTAGCGATTGTGCTTCTCGAACACGTTCTGGTTCCAGATCCAATGCAGCATATCCAATGGATTCCATCTTCAAAAAGCGTGTTATGGTTTGACCAACGCGACCATAACCCAGCAACAGGACCCCTTGGTTTAAAACAGGTTTGAGGTCATTTTCATCTGGAAAATGTTGTGGTACCTTGCCTGCAAAAAAACGTGCAATGCGGTAAGAATGCGGCAAGATATAAGCAGACACTGCCATCGATAACACAGCGACAATCACTAAAATTTGATTCATAACCGGCGGCAATAGTTCATCTTGAACCGCCAATGCCAAGATGACAAAACTAAATTCGCCCACTTGCGCCAGTGACAGGCTGGTAACAATCGCATCAAACCAAGCTACCTTAATCACCCGCAACACCCCCAACACCAAACTCAATTTGAACAGCATAATACCTATAAGAGCAAAGACAATCGTGCCCGCGTGGGATGCAACGACCTGTAAGTCGATTAACATACCAATGGAAATAAAAAAAACACCCAGTAAAATATCGCGAAAAGGTCGAATATCAGCCTCTAATTGGGATTTGTATTGGCTCTCAGACAACAACATTCCGCCCATAAAAGCGCCCAATGCCATCGACAAACCCAATTGTTGCGTCATAACCGACATCACCAACACCACCCCAAGCGCAGACAGCACGAACAGTTCATGCGATCGCACTTGCGCAACTTCATTTAAGATCTGCGGTAGCAGCCATCGCGCCAATGCTAGGAGCATCATCAAAGCCATCGTGGTCGAAGCCGTGGTACTGAGCAAATAAAACCATGACAAAGAATCAAATTTTTGCAGTAAAGAAATGACCACTAAAAAAGGCACTACTGCCATGTCTTGAAACAACAACACCGACACGGTCATGCGCCCGTGATCTCGATTTAACCAACCGAGTTGATTCAGAATTTTTAAGACAATCGCAGTTGAAGAAAGCGACAGCGCCGCGCCGACAATTAAGCCAGTGGTTGCGCTCAATCCTACCAGCGCACAAAAAAAACAGGTCACCAACCAAGTTAAGGCAACCTGAGCCATACCGACGCCAAATACCTGATGTCGCATCGACCAGACTTTGGCAAAAGAAAATTCTAAACCGAGGCTAAACATCAGCAAGGTCACGCCAAATTCAGCCAGCCAATGCATTTGTTGTTGATCAAACCAATTAAAACAGGCAGGTCCACTTAGCAATCCCGTAAAGACATAAGCCAATATCACGGGCAAGCGCAAGCGATGAAAAACGGCGCTGGCGGCAATTGCAATCAACAAAGTGAATAAGCTATGTAAAAGAATGTTTTCTGCCATGGCGCTTCCTTGTGTATCATCACAGGTTGTTTTATTATGAACGACATGCTTTAACATCATGGGAGTGACAACCATGCTACGCTTATGCATCGTGGTCGTCTGCATTGTCCTTGTCTGGTACGGTGTACAACATATTCGAAGGCGCTCTTGGTTTCAATCTCCAAAGCGACTTTCTGTTTTATTGAATCAATGGCCTATTTTGCTATGGATAGTCTCAAGTTTATGGAAAATTTTTAAAAAATAACGATTTTGATCAAAAAATGCTACGCTTTAATAAAGTGTACTCATTCCACATAGCCAATGAATTTTGATGCTCAAATCGATACTTTGCTGACCTGGCTCAGCCATATCACCATCTCTGATGTGATCACCCTAGTCGGTGTGGTAGCCTCATTGTCAGGCGGCGCCTATTGGCGCTTCAAGCAACGTGGTGGCAGCAAAACAACCAAAAAAGTGACCACCACGACCACCACGAAAAAAGTGGTCAAAACCAAACCACCACCAAAGTCTTAATTTGTAGAACGCAGCATGTTTAAATAACATAAAAAAATCAGCACTTACTCTTAAGTAAATGCTGTCACATCAAGACTGTCGCCTCGTTTCTTAAAAGACAAAACCCAAGCTAAAATCGACTAAGAGAGAATAATCTTCTTTGATTGAGAAGGTTTCATCACCGTTTTGAATGTCGGTTTTGGCGTTATTTTGGTTTATTAAGAAGATGCCCTTCAAGCCCATAACCACTTGAGAAACATGGAATTCAAAGCCCGTTTGAAAGCCATAGCTAAACCCGCCTAAATCAATATCATCTGGCTTAAACGTGGATCCATCTTGGTTTTCAATTTCGGTTAAAATCGATGTGATGCTACCTAGTTGCGCCCCAACTGTCCATGACCATCCGAGTGGCATGGGGAGCAAAAAATCATATTCAAGGATAAAAATTTCGTTATCCAGATGCCACGTGCCCTTATCTTGACCGTCTGCTTTTGCTTTCATTGCGGTTGGAAACCAGCCATATCCGAGCTTTAAACGATGCATCGAAGTGATATAAAAGCCTATATTGGCATGGCTATATAGACCATGGGCAAAATCCATGGATTCGTATAGTTCTGTCGCAGTACTACCGGTTCCTATCACACTTTTGTTATATTTGAGATCTTGATGCTGGAATGCATAACCAACGCCACCGCCAACATACCAAGGGTGTTTAGGAACAGCCCATGTAGAAAATGATAAGCCACATAGAATGAGTAACCCAAATCGACTCAAGCCCATAACTGTAGAATCCTTTGTACAGATGTTTTTTTAAACATAAACAACAAAAGGAAAGCTGTCAAATTTTTAGCTTGAATCAATGATACCTCATCGCGCTAGCAATGAGGTGATTCAGCTAACAAGCAATAGAAAGATTCGTCGGCAAAGTTACCGCTGCACTATGTTGTGTGATACGTTGAGCCATACTCGACCACTCCGAACGGAGTATCGAAAAAATCAACATATCATACACATCACCATGAACATCACGCTTACACTGACGTAAATGACCATCCAAGTGTAAGGTCAAGCTCTTTAGCAACGCTATGACCTCTTGCTGAAATGAGGGCATACGTATCTCAAGTACAGCAGCCTTCTTATCGACAAAGTAATGCTGCCACAAGGTTTGATAAGCATCTAGTACCCATAGTGTCGCACTGGGATCAGAGAGCCAAACATCACCAAATACAATCCGTTGATGGGTGTGATCGACTTGTTCAAGAGCAAGGTATCCGATCACTTGATCGGTTACTCGATGACGTAATGCATACGCTAAATGACCACTTTTCACATTGTCTATGGCTGATAACAAATAACGCTCTACCGATGTTTTTTGGGCATCAAACAAAAAAAAATGACGAAAGTCATGTTGCTTTAAAATCGAGGTTAAGGGAGCTAGGTGAACAGCTTGAATGGGCTCAAGCACGAGATTGGCGCCGACGAATTTAGTTTTAGATAACCACATAATTTATTCCTTTATTTTCTATTCTTTAGAATTCCTGCCAAATTGGATTGTATCGAGATCAACCCCAAAACGCAACAATCGCCACTTAAACGCATGCGACTGCCCGTTTTTAACAGGCTGGCAATACCATTAAGACCAGAAACTAAACGCCTATCCAGCCGAAATATTTGAGCCAGCTTAAAACCATCGGTAATAAAGGAATAAATAAAAACAAAATAAATGTCACTAAATATTTAAGATTAAAAGGATCTTTGTAGTCTTGATCACCCATAATGCACTCCGTTGTTATTTTATGTTCATATTTTCTGCTTGTTGCGACCACACCAGCTCATGTTGTTGCAAAAGTGGTGGATATGTCACATTCAGCATGAGGCAACCCTGTTCACTCACGGTTGTCATCGTTGCGGGTTCATTTAAACACAACATGCTCCCCGTGAAAAAACGTTTTCGCTTCACCCGCACACCACCCGCTAAAATCAAAGACCATGCACCAGAAAAAGGATATTTGGTCCAGGTAGTGGCAGGCTCATATCGCTTAAAAGTGACTTCATAATCTGGATGAGGCATCACCACATCACCCTGCCATATTTTTTTCTTCACCAGTGTCCAAGGCTGCATTTGATTCACCAGTGCCTTAAAACCGATAGGCAGTTGAAAACCTATGTCCTGCCAGTTTAGGCGAGCATCAGCTATGCTTTCATGCTGATTAATCGCTGGTAAAGCAGTAATGGCATTGATTATTTGCGTCGGATTTGACCACGGCATCTCATCCTCTTCGACACGTTGCATCATGGCCGATGCTGCTATGTTATCTAAATCTTCGTTATGTTGAAGACACCGCGAACAAGAGCGAAGATGACCGGACAGCAACAACATCATCATATCATCTAAAAGGCCCTTGTTGTATGCTTTTAATAACGCCTGGCTTGGATGCATACTATTCATAGTCTTTCATCTCTTTTGAAGTGAATTCTTTTAATTTGTTTAAAGCCAACCGAATCCGACTTTTAACGGTGCCTAATGGAACCTGCAAGTGCTCCGCGGCACGTTGTTGA
>JADHND010000078.1 GCA_016779685.1 Shewanellaceae bacterium
ACACCTAAGCTTTGGAGATAACGCTGTACTGATTTAGCACGACGTTCACCTAAGGCAATGTTATACTCCGGTGTACCACGTTCGTCACAGTGGCCTTCTATTTGAATTTTGGTGGATTTATTGTCAATTAAATAACTCGCGTGCGCCCGCAGCATGTCGCGAAATGCTGGTCTTATCCGACTGTTGTCAAAATCAAAAAACACAATTTGCTGCTTGCGTAAATCGTCAAAATTTTTATTTTTTTTATCCGTTGATGACAACACAGAAGTCATAGAATTCGTCTGTGCTCCGGACACTTCTTCATTGGTCATCACCACTTCTTCATTTTTTTCAGTTGAGCTGCAACCCGACATACTAAATAGCAATGTGGCGATTGTGATTTTTAATACATTCTTACTTGGCATCGAGGTACCCCTTAAATTTATAAAACAAATATATTATACACCAATTCATGACAACCACACGATCGTCACTTTAAAAACGGTGACCAGCTTGGTGCTTTTACCTCACCCTCTAATGCTGGTAACCTAGCTTTGTATCGACCATCCATAGATACAGCCGCTAATACCTGCTTACCTAGATGTGTCGTACCGTAGATAACCATCCCGCTATTAGGAGAAACACTAGGTGATTCATCTAAGCGAGTGGTGGTCAGAACTTGTACATAATGTGTTAATAAGTCCATTTTTGCGATGTGATATTTATTATTTATATGCGTCACATATAGCAAGTAACGGTTATCTGGCGTCATCGATGCGCCTAAGTTCGATGTACCTTCATAGGTTAAACGTTTTAACTTTTTTGATCCCAAATGTATTTGATAGATTTGGGGTTGCCCGCCTCTTTCAGAAGTAAATATAATCGATTGGCCATCCGCCGCCCAGTTGGGCTCGGTATCAATCGCATAATGATGGGTAATACGGCGCAAACGCTTACTTTGGATATCAATCGTATAAATTTCAGAGTTTCCATCTTTGGACAGCGATAAGGCCAGCGATTGGCCATTCGGAGAAAAAACAGGCGCACCATTGATGCCTTCAAATCCGGCTATTTTTTCTCGTTGTTGGGTGTACAGATCCTGAATATAAACCTCAGAACGACGGTTTTCAAAGGTCACGTAAGCAATCCGGCGCCCATCTGGTGACCAAGCTGGCGACATTAAGGGCTCTTTCGAACGCAACAACAGTTGTTCATTGTACCCGTCATAATCTGCCACCATCAACCGATACGGATATGCTTGTTTATGGTGTACCGATATATAGGCAATCCGTGTTAGGAAAGCGCCACGCATGCCCGTTAATTTTTCAAAAATAAGATCACTCAAGCGATGAGCGTATTGCCGAACTTGTTGCTTATTAATCACCATCTCACGACTGTCCAAAATATGATCGTAACTCAGCATCAACTTATTATTCGCCAACATTTTAGCTTGCCCACGGGTCATGGAAAAGCGGACAATATCAATCAGTTCGTATTTCACAACATATTTATTGTTGCCCAGCGCTTTAATACTGCCCACCACGGCAGCCTCAATATTCGTGGCTGCCCAGTCATCAATATTTTGCGCATCAATGGTAAGTTGCTGATTGGGAAAATCCGCTTGTTCAATTGGATTAAATTTACCACTACGCTTGATGTCTGAAATCACAATTTCTTGAAAATAGCGTACTAAATCCTGATCAACGACATGCGAGGAAGGCTGATCTGTCGCTGTAGAGGCTCCCTCATCGACGCTCTTTGGATAAAACTTAAACGGTAAGATTGCAACAGGTCTAGCTTGATTGACACCTTCTGTGATCACAATATCCAACGCAGCCTGCGTTGTTAACGTCACCAGCATGACCGCTACACTTAACATAAACTTAAACAACATTGGCTTCCTTTTAATTAAAATTAGGTTGAACGATTAAATTAATACTCTTCATATTTTGGTAGACATTGGGATCACTTGATACGGGCAAAGTCTTGGATTTATGCACCGCTGCTTCTGCCTGTCGACACAACACCATGTTGCCAGACACACGTTTAACATTAATGACAAAGCCATCCTCCGCCAAATCCAGATGAATCACACATTTTTTACCGCGCATATCCTCTTGCACCGTCAAATTACGTTCTATTTTAGATTGAATCATCACCTTAAAGCGATCAATTTCATCTTTAGTTTGTTGATTTTTTTTCTTTTGAGCTTGTTGTTGCTCTCGCTTCAAAGCGTCTTGAATATTTTTTTCTACTGCTGCCTGCTTAGCGATGGCGGCTTGCTCCTGTTTTTGCTGCTCTAGTAACTTAGCTTTTTCCTGTTTAATGCGCAATAACTCGCGTTTTTGCTTTTGAATATCCTGTTCTGCTTGGTGTTTTAGAGTCTGCTCAGTTTGCTTGACTTGCTGCAATTTTTTTTCAGCCAACTCTAACTCATTTAATCGCTTGGAACTGCGTTGTTTGAGCTGAGCGAGCTGTTTACGCTCTTGCTCTGACTTGGCCTTCATGCGTAACAACTCTTGCTCTAAAGCGCTACGGCGTCGTTGCTCATTTTTGGCTTTTTGCTGTCGCTCTTGCTTAATTTGAGCGATATGCTGCATGACTTGCTTTTGGTCAATCATCACGGCTTGCACCAAGGGCGGCTTCGGCACTTGTGGTTGCTTAACCACCTCTGGCGCACGCAGTTGCTGCTCGGAGCCTTCGTCATCTGATGCAACTTGAACGGTTGCTATGATCAATAAAACCAGCAATACCGCTATATGAATGCCAGAAGAAATACCGAGATAAGATGTTAAGTTATTTTTCATCGTCAGAAGAATCCGTCATCAGTCCTACCTTATCCACCCCAGCCCGTTGCAGTGTGATCATCAGCTGCACCACTTGGTCATAGACGACATAACGCGCACCCCGCACCACAACAGTCCGTTCAGGCTCAAGGGAAATCAAAGCTGCTACTCGATAAGCTAGTTCCTCTAGGCTTAAATTGTTTTTATCCTCGTCACCTTGGGCATTTAAATAATAATGACCTTCGCTGTCTACTGTCGCAATGATTGGCGGTTTCGACTCTTTGTCTAACGGTTGCGCTTCTCCACGTGGTAAATCGACTTTAACGCCTTGCGTGATAAGAGGTGCCGTCACCATGAAAATTATCAGCAACACCAACATCACATCAATATACGGCACGACATTGATTTCTGAAATGGGTCTTTTGGTTCGCCGCTGAACCATACCGTTAAGACTTCTGCTCATTTTTTTGCTTTTGAGGTACTGTAAGTTTGTCGATGCAAAATACCGGACAACTCATCCATAAAGTTAATGTAATCCGACTCTAACTTGCTCATAGAAACAGTAAAACGATTGTATGCCGCCACCGCTGGAATGGCTGCAAACAATCCCAATGCGGTTGCAATCAAAGCTTCAGCAATACCAGGAGCAACCATCTCTAACGTCGCATTTTGTTGCACACCAAGTGCAATAAAGGAATTCATAATGCCCCAAACCGTACCGAATAAACCCACGTAAGGACTGATTGAGCCAATGGTAGCGAGCGTCGGTAAATGAATTTCCATTTTAGATAATTCACGGCTCAGTGAAATGTTCATAGCGCGATACGTACCGTTCATAACCGCTTCCGGCACTGGTTTATCGGCACTGTTAAGTCTGAGGTATTCTTTTACCCCGGCACAAAACAGTCGTTCCAGCCCATTGATGTTGTCTTTTTTCTCACTCACATCTTTATACAGGGTATTGAGATCCACACCAGACCAAAAGGTTTTTTCAAAAGTTTGTACGTGGTCTGAAGCTTCTTTTAGCAAGCGATGGCGTTGAAAAATGATTGCCCATGAAAACACAGACATAGCAATTAAACTCAACATCACCAACTGAACAAAAAAGCTGGCTTGGAAAAACAAATCAAACATATTGATATCACTGTGCACAAGAAACTCCTACGGCTTGTATTTTTTGCACCCAAGTGGATGGAATCGGCAAGGGTTGTTTAGTGGTTAAGTCGATAAGTGCAATTTTAGTTGTCTGCTTACATAAAATATTAACATCTTTTAAGCTTTGTTCAAATAGAACTGAAGCGCGTTTTACTTGAGCTACGACAGTTTCAATCTCCAAGAATTGTTCCAAATAAGCTGGAGCACGATAATCCACTGCCAGATGCTTAATCACAAAGGCCATATTCATGCCTGTAAGTGCTTGATGCGTCAAGCCGGTTTGATGAAAGGCATCGGTTCGTGCTCGTTCAAAAAATTTTAAATAATTTGCATGATACACAATTCCAGATGCATCGGTGTCTTCGTAATAAATACGAATTTTTTTATGAAAAATCATACAAGACTCTACTATTTTGCAAATATATCTAAAGCAGGTTACACCATTCAGTGACAAGATTAAAGATCTTTAAACGCCACATCGGTTGATCTAAGCTGCAAAATCAACTGGAATGATGTGTTAAATTTGATTTTTTTTATATTATCAGTAGACTGATGTCATTATTATATTTTTAAATCTCTGACTTCATGAAACAATTGCTCGATTTTTTACCTTTACTGGTTTTTTTTGCTTGTTATAAATTTTATGACATCTACACAGCAAGCCTCGCCCTGATTCTCGCCAGCGCAGTTCAAATTGCTTTATTAAAACTCATTTACCGTCAGGTTGAGAAAATGCACTGGATAGGCTTTTGGTTTATTCTGCTGTTTGGTAGCCTGACCTACTTCTTACATGATGATGTATTCTTAAAATGGAAAGTAACCATCATTAACGGCCTATTCGCCGGCGTATTGATGGGCGGTGAGTTGTTCAAGCGCCCTATTATTAAGCAGATGCTAGGCCAACAAATACCGCTGCCCAGCGAAGTATGGCGACGCGTCACTTGGCTTTGGGTAGGCTACTTTATCACCTGCGCCTGTTTAAATCTGTGGGTGGCTTTTACCATGTCTCAGGCCATTTGGGTCAACTTTAAAGTTTTTGGCCTGATGGGGCTCAGCTTGGTCATGACTGCCATCACCATTGGTTACATTTACAAACACCTGCCGAACAACAAATAATGTCTAAATTATGAGTACTCTTCTAATATGAAAATCATCTCTTTTAATATTAATGGCCTACGCGCTCGCCTACCACAACTCCAGGCGACCATCGATAAACATCAGCCGGATATCATTGGCTTACAAGAAACCAAAGTTCATGATGACATGTTTCCAATAGAAGCAGTCACCAGTATGGGCTACCGTGTCCATTATCACGGTGGCAAAGCACACTATGGGGTGGCGATGTTGTCGAAGGTCGAGCCTCTCGCTCTCGAAAAAGGCTTTCCAACTGACGCTGACGATGCGCAAAGACGCATGATCATCGGTCACTTTCAACAAGCCAATGGTCGCCAATTGCGGGTACTGAATGGCTACTTTCCCCAAGGCGAAAGTATTCATCATGAAACCAAGTTTCCTGCCAAACGTAAATTTTATCAGGACTTGATGAATTACCTTAACACCCATTGCCAGCCCGAAGACGACATTGTGATTATGGGTGATTTAAACATCTCGCCGACTGATTTTGACATCGGCATTGGTGAGCCCAATCAAAAAAGATGGTTAAAAACCGGTAAATGCAGCTTTCAACCAGAAGAGCGAGATTGGTTAAAAAAATTACTAGATTGGGGCTTTGTGGACAGCTTTCGCTATCTACAACCCGAAGTAACGGAACAATATTCTTGGTTTGACTATCGCAGTCGAGGCTTTGACGACAACCGCGGGCTACGCATCGATGCACTGCTCACCACAGTTTCTTTGCAGCCCCTGCTTACTGAATCGGCCATTGATTATGAACTGCGTGGGCTGGAAAAACCGTCTGATCACGCGCCTGTCTGGTGTTGCCTAGACAACTGTCTTGTCGCTCCACCGTAACCGAACGCACAAAAAAAAGACGCGAATAGCGTCTTTTTTTGTGCTCTATTGAATTACCGTTCCCAATAGGCTTCTTCTAATGAGTCTTCTCGTTCAGGGAGACCACGTGACAGGCGCGGACTATGCTGTTCTAACACGGCATAGGCCACTCGATTGGCGTATTTACAGATCTGAGAAAAAGACGAATAGCATAGACCATCGTATTTATGCTTAGACGAATTACGCACATTCATCTTGTGGTAATTGTTGGCCGCCATGTCATGCAGCAAAGCCGCTAAAGCACCGTCACCCGCACCATTGGTGTTGCGAATTTTTTCAGGTCCGCCCATATAGGGAGAAATATGGGAATACACTTTCATTGGCTGCTCACAAGCGTCACGGCTCATGGGTCTAGAAAATTCATAGCGATTAAAGTCAGACACCACACCCGATAACAGCGGCTGAGATGTTTCACGTTTGGCCATATTTTCCGTATATCCTCCCATATATAAGCCAGCTTTACCCGAGGTGCACAGCACCAAATCACAATGGTTCAATACCTGCTCAATGGCACCGAGTGGCTCCACATGCCCCGTTAGAGCGGCAGCTTCTTCTTCATTCATCGCCACTACACTCACATGCTCTTCAATGAAAGCCAACCACCAGCTCGGGTCTTGTTCAATCAGAAACCGGGTACCTAAGGTTAAGACCACCGGCACGTCTGCCTTTTGGGCAAGACGAATCGCGTTCATCGTGGCTTCACTGATTTGATCGCCCTCATCCGCACGCATTAAATAGGCCGTGATCACCAAGGCTGACGCGGAAGCAATCACAGCTTCATTGATGTACTGTGGTTCCAACTTGTCCATGTAACCTTTGCTAATAGCAAAAGTACGCTCACCACAAGCAGAGATCAGCGTAAAACAGCGTCCTATGGCACCCGCAACTGGCTGTAAAAAGTTCAGATCAACCCGAGAAGAGGTGTTACACAAATATCGATAAGCATAGGAACCGACTTTAATATTTTCACTCATGACACCAAACAAGACCGAACGATCATCGGCCAACGTCGAATAATTGTGTAAGGTGTTGCCGATGGTTCCCCCAGCAAATTCGGACAAGATGAGGTTTCTTTCAGTTAATTCATCGTACAACTGTTGGGCTTTATCGTTGTCAATTAACAAGGAATTACCAACTTTCAATTCATATTTGGCAATAAAGTCATCGTCTACTTTGGCTTCAATATCAACTAAAACCTGATCAATGCCAACAATATGCGTCGAATAAGTTGCAGCTTTATAGTGAACATCAAAATCAAGACTGCTTCTTGATGTCACCGGAAAATAGTGTTTGGATTTACGCTGTCCAGGAAATTTCATGTTGGGCTCATTATACTGGGTTCGATTGCTAACAAGCGGTTGTTATTTTCACAACAACTGCAACAATTGCTGACTCACTTCAACCACAGGTAAAGTGCCGTCTAGCACATGAAACTGAG
>JADHND010000079.1 GCA_016779685.1 Shewanellaceae bacterium
GTAAATAGTCACGCACAGAACGAAGAATAACATTGCCTTCTTGATGAATTAAGAAAGGTGAGGGCTTGGTGTTGGTGATGGTTTTAATGTTCTGCCAGTGATTTTTGAGGATATCGAGATCATAGGACAGCTCATCAATTGACTTGCCTAAACCAGCGGTGCGAACAATCACGCCCATAGATTCTGGGATGTCTAAACGTGCTAGCACTTCTTTGATCTCAGTGCGTTCTTCACCTTCAATCCGCCTTGAAATACCGCCTGCTCTTGGGTTATTTGGCATCAGCACTAAATAAGAGCCCGCTAGACTGATAAAAGTGGTCAGCGCAGCGCCTTTGTTACCACGCTCTTCTTTATCAATTTGGATAATAACTTCTTGGTTTTCAGTTAGGATATCCTTGATATTAGGGCGTCCTTTAAAGACATAACCTTCAGGGAAGTATTCCTTGGCAATTTCTTTTAAGGGCAAAAAGCCATGTCTTTGTGCACCATAGTCAACAAAAGCAGCTTCTAGACTGGGTTCAATTCGAGTGATCTTACCTTTGTATATATTTGATTTTTTTTGCTCGTAAGCTGCGCTTTCTATGTCTAGGTCATATAAAATTTGCCCATCTACAAGGGCAACTCGCAACTCCTCGGACTGTGTTGCATTAATTAGCATCCGTTTCATAGTTATCTATTCTCTTTTAGTTCTGGTTATTGAATCGAGAAGCTGTTTATGCACAAAATAAAGGAGTCTCTCGACTGGCTTAATGGCTAAAGATAGACCCGTTCTTAAAGTCTCAAAGAACATATTCGATGGTTTCTTTGCCTACAAGGTTGCATAATGGCACATGTCTACATAGTTCAATAACAAATTTAAATTGTTTAATTCGTTGCGACGCTTTTGATATGCAGTATTTGGCATGATGTTGAATGGACTACATAATGGTTCATCATGCGGAGATGGCTGGAAAAAAGCTTTTATTTCGATAGTAGGTATCACCACCCCGAATACATTATCAACGTCTTCTTAATCATTATAACAAAGAGTGAAGCTAACGACAATATAACGATGACAAGTCTAGGGTATAAACTGTGGTTTAGTGCATGTTTCTGGTGTATTTTGTAAGATAAATACTTTGTTTGGTACAACCGAGTGGATTCGAACCACCGACCCCCACCATGTCAAGGTGGTGCTCTAACCAACTGAGCTACGGTTGTATGCTGAATTGACTGTTTGGTACAACCGAGTGGATTCGAACCACCGACCCCCACCATGTCAAGGTGGTGCTCTAACCAACTGAGCTACGGTTGTATTTCAATCTTGCCTTGAAAGCAACGATGCGTATATTAATCTGGGTAACGCATTGGATGCAAGTGATATTTGAAAAAAGTATATTGAGCGCTCAATTATCCAACAAATTTGAACTGAATGTGCGCCGCTGAATATAAATTAAGCGCAAAGTGAACAGAACAGCAGCGCATGTTAAGCCGATGGAAATACCGATCCAAAACCCTAAAACCCCTAATTTTGACCCAATCAGATTGGTAAAAGAGAGCAAGTAGCCAAGCGGCATACCGATCATCCAATAGGAGAACAAGCTTATGTAGAAGCAAGCCGTCGTGTCCTTGTATCCGCGCAGTGCGCCAGCAATAATGGTTTGGATGGCATCGACAATTTGATACAGGGAAGCGAACATCAGTAGATAAATCGCTAAGTTAATGACTTCGTTATCTTGGGTATAAGTATGGGCAATGAATTGACGCCCCCAAAAAGTGCCTATAGCCGTGAAAACGGCTAAAATCATACCTGTAAAAATCGAGACTTTGATTGTTGTCCAAGTGGCTATTGGATTTTGACGACCCAAATAGTAGCCAACGCGAATCGAGGTTACGATGCCAATAGACAGCGGCAGCATAAAGATCAAAGAAGAGAAATTCATAGCAATTTGATGGCCTGCGACCACCACTGAGCCCAAGGGGGCGATAAACAGAGCAATTGCGGAAAACAGCGTTACTTCAAAAAAAACACTGAGAGCGATGGGCAATCCTAAGCGGAAGTAAGCCCTAACGTCTGGCCATCGAATCCATTCAAATGCATAAAATAGTTTAATCCGATCAAACCGTGGGTGTAAGTGAATATAGCAGCCCATGCTAATGAGCATACACCAGTACACCAGAGCACTTGCGAGTCCGCAGCCAGCTCCGCCTAGAGCAGGTATACCGAAATGACCATGGATGAAAATATAATTAGCTGGGATATTGCAGGCCAATCCGACAAAGCTAATTAACATGGTTGGCATAGTATAGGCAATGCCTTCAGAACAGCTCCGTAACACCTGAAATAGAGCGAATGCGGGCGCCCCCCATGCGATGAAGTAGAGATAGGACTTTGAGAGATTGAAGAGACCAGGCTCCAGTTGCATGTTGTTTAAAATGAAAGGACTGAAGACAAAAATCAACAAGGCTGGCACACAGCCTAGTAAGGCGAGGTAAAAACCTTGGTAGATTGCAGGTCGAATTTTATCATAGGCTTCCCCCCCTAAATAATGGGACACAATAGGGGTGAGTGGCATGATCAGCCCCAAGACAAAGAGCATGGTTGGAAACCATATACCAGCACCAATCGCGACTGCGGCCATATCTTGAGCACTTACTTGACCAGCCATAGCTGTGTCGATAAAGCCCATCATGGTTTGAGTCAATTGCCCGATGAAAATGGGAAAGGCGAGAACCGTCAGTTTTTTAAAATGATACACATATTGTTGCATAGATACCGCCTCAGTTGGTCGTGATTTGGAATAAACATTGCCGGGAACTTATATTGTATGGTAAGTTAGGCATTAATAACACGATAATTTTTAGGTCTTTTTGGCATGTTTACAGGTATCGTCTTAGGTACAGCTGAGATTCAGTGTATTCACCTTGGTACTGATTTTAAAACGCATCAATTGCAATTCCCTCCTGCTTGGTTACAAGGTCTCGAAATAGGTGCTTCTGTAGCGCACAATGGTTGTTGTTTAACCGTGACGCGGATTGAGGGACAGTCAGTCAGTTTTGATTTAATCGATGAAACGCTGAAAGTCACGAATTTAGGTCAGCTGCAAGTAGGGCAACGAGTTAATATTGAAAGAGCGGCTCGTATCGGTGACGAAATTGGTGGACATTTGATGTCAGGGCATGTTCATGGTGTCTGCGTCATCACTGCTATTGAGCGTTCGCCAGACAATGTCGCAGTATGGTTTGAAGTCCCAACGCCTTGGCAAACCTATCTCATGCCAAAGGGCTACATTGCACTAGATGGTGTCAGTTTAACTGTGGGGACTGTAAAAGCCAACCAATTCTGCGTGCACCTCATACCTGAAACCTTAAACCGCACTGTCTTTGGTATGAGGCAAGTGGGTGATTGGATCAATTTTGAAATTGATCCCCAGACTCAAGCCATTGTCGATACGGTGACCAGGTTAACCACATTAGCGGTATCGGATTAGTTCGCGCCAACTAAACTGTCGTAGCCACGAGCAGTGCGCCCTCCATCGACGGAAATTATTTGGCCTGTGATGTAAGGCGCATCACAGGCTAAAAAACCAATGGTGCGAGCGATGTCAGTTGGCTGGCCTAACGTCTGGAGTGGAACCTGTTGTAACAGAGATGATTGGGCTGCCTCATCATGGTGTTGCGTTGGCCATAATATAGCCCCGGGAGCGACGCCATTGACGCGAACGGCGGGTGCCATTTCAGTGGCTAGTCCCAAGGTCGCACTGGCTAAAGCGGCTTTGGCTGTGGCATAAATCAAATGCTGGGCGGGTGGCTTATCGGCATGAATATCTAAAACATTGATAATGCAACCACGTTGTTCCCTCAACAGCGGCCAAGCGGCTTGGGCTAATAGAACTGGGCTTAAAAAATTGCACTGAAACAAAGCTTGGGCGTGGCTTGCTTCAATCGTGCCGAGTGGGGTTGGTTCAAAGCGATTGGCGTTGTTGACCAAGCAATCGAGGCGGTTGTGATCTGCTTGAATTTCCTCAATGAGTGCTAAACTGGCGCTGGGATCAGTTAAATCAGCTTGCATCAAACTCGCAGATGCTGCCCGGCGTGCGTTGAGAGTTGTAACCAGGTGTTCGGCTGCTGTGCTGGATCGGTGATAATGAATGATGATGTCAAAACCACGTTCATGCAGATGGCTGGCCGTGCAGGCGCCCAATCGTTTTGCTGCGCCCGTAATCAGTGCTAGCGGTTTCATTCCCTATACTCCATCCTTTGAATTCGCAAAACATCATGCCTTGAAAACCTATAAAAAGCAACGAATCAAACTAGCTTAGTATGATAAAATTTGCTATTATGTTTGCCTTATTTAAAGTTTATCTGTGGTTATCAATTCCCCTCTCTTTAGGCAGTCTAAAAAAACGGTTGTTTTGGACATAATGCACAGAAAATAAGCCATATTATTTTTAAAGGAACATCATGCCTGTAATTACTCTCCCTGATGGTAGTCAGCGCGCTTATGAACAAGCCGTGTCTATATTTGATGTTGCCCAAGACATCGGGCCTGGGTTAGCAAAAGTCTGCGTAGCGGGGCGCATTAATGGCCAACGAGTCGATGCCACGGATTTAATTCAAGACAACGCTGATTTAGAGATTATCACGACCAAAGATATTGATGGTCTAGAGATCATTCGTCATTCGTGTGCGCATTTGCTAGGGCATGCTTTGAAGCAGTTGTATCCGAATGCGAAAATGGCCATTGGGCCGACCATTGAGAATGGTTTTTATTATGATATTGATCTTGAGCACAAGTTAACTGAGCAAGATCTAGAGATCATCGAGCAGCGCATGTTGGCCTTAGCCAAAACCAACTACTCTGTTGTAAAAAAGCGTGTTTCATGGCATGAAGCGAAGCAGGTCTTTCAGGCGCGAGATGAATCCTATAAAGTTGAGATTTTAGACAATAACATTGCAGAAACTGAGCAGCCAGCCTTGTATCACCATGAAGAATATGTTGATATGTGTCGTGGTCCTCATGTGCCTAATATGCGTTTTTGTCATCACTTTAAACTAATGAGCATTGCCGGCGCCTATTGGCGAGGTCAATCAGACAACAAAATGTTACAACGTGTCTATGGGACAGCTTTTGCGGATAAAAAACAGTTAAAAGTCTATCTGACACAGCTCGAAGAAGCCGCTAAGCGCGACCACCGTAAATTGGGTAAACAGCAAAATCTCTTTCATATGCAAGAAGAAGCCCCTGGCATGGTGTTTTGGCACAACGACGGGTGGTCTATTTTTAAAGAGTTGGAATCCTTCGTGCGGTTAAAGTTAAGCGAATACGATTATCAAGAGGTCAAAGGCCCCTTGATGATGGATCGTTCGCTTTGGGAGCGTTCAGGGCATTGGGATAAATACGCTGAGAACATGTTCACGACGCAATCTGAAAATCGTGAGTATGCGGTTAAGCCAATGAATTGCCCCGGTCATGTACAAATCTTTAATCAAGGCTTGAAATCGTATCGAGATTTGCCATTACGTATGGCTGAATTTGGCTGCTGTCATCGCAATGAGCCATCGGGCTCACTACATGGCTTGATGCGCGTACGAGGCTTTACTCAAGACGATGCGCACATTTTTTGCACGCCGGAGCAAATTAAGTCTGAAGTGCGTCAATGTATTGATATGATTTATGATATCTATCGCACCTTTGGCTTTGATCAGATTGAAGTTAAATTGTCGACCCGCCCAGAACAGCGGATTGGTTCAGATGCCACTTGGGATCATGCGGAAAAGTCACTAGAAGCAGCGTTGCACCTAGCAGATATTGCTTATGAGATTCAACCAGGTGAAGGCGCATTTTACGGACCTAAGATTGAATTTACGTTGCGCGATTGCCTCCAGCGGCCATGGCAATGTGGTACTATTCAACTTGATTTCGCTATTCCAGAGCGTCTGGACGCTAAATATGTTGCTGAAGATGGGCAGCGGCAAACGCCGGTGATGATCCATCGGGCAATTTTAGGGTCTTTAGAACGATTTATTGGCATTTTAATCGAAGAATACGCAGGTAAATTTCCTGTCTGGTTAGCCCCAACGCAAGCTGTGGTGATGAATATCACAGGCCGTCAAGCTGATTATGTCACAGAAGTGGTTAAAAAACTGAAGAAAGTTGGCATTCGTGCCACAGAAGACTTGAGAAATGAGAAAATAGGCTTTAAAATTCGAGAGCATACACTTAAACGCGTCCCTTACCTTTTGGTTGTCGGTGATCAGGAAGTTGATAAAAATCAAATTTCGGTACGAACCAGAACTGGGGTCGATTTAGGGTGTTTTCACATAGATGATTTTATTAAGCAAATGGCGCAAAAAATTGAATCACGCCAGCTTAATCTTTTGGAGGAATAGGTTATAAAAGGTAATCAAAAGGGTTCTGCAACAAAGCATGCCAACCGCATAAATGGCCAAATTAGAGATTTAAAAGAAGTCAGGTTAACCGGTATTGACGGTGAACAGTTGGGTATTGTTAGCTTAGCCGACGCGCAAAGTAAGGCAGACGAAACTGGCTTTGACTTAGTTGAAATTAGTCCGAATGCAGAGCCACCTGTGTGCAAAATCATGGATTATGGCAAATATATCTTTGAAAAAGCAAAGTCTCAAAAAGAACAACGCAAAAAGCAGAAGCAGGTTCAAATTAAAGAAATAAAGATTCGTCCAGGAACGGATGAAGCCGACTATCAGGTAAAACTACGCAGCCTGATTCGGTTCCTCGATGGCGGTGACAAAGCGAAGGTAACTTTGCGTTTCCGCGGTCGTGAAATGGCTCATCCAGATCTCGGTATTAATTTGTTAAAACGAATTAAAGACGATCTGGAAGAGCGCGCTAGTGTCGAGTCCTTTCCAACGAAGTTGGAAGGCCGATTGGCGATTATGGTGTTAGCACCTAAAAAAAGTAAGTAGTATGGCTCACAAGTGATGAATCTTGATTCATCCGCCTACTGTTGTTGGCAATTATTACAATGCGGAGTTTTCCATGCCAAAAATGAAGTCTAACAAAGGCGCTGCAAAGCGTTTTAAAAAGACAGCTTCAGGTGGTTACAAGTGCAAACAAAGTCACTTAAGACACATCCTGACTAAAAAGTCGTCTAAGCGTAAGCGTCATTTACGCCACATGTCTATGGTTGCAGCAGCTGATGTTGCAGCAATTGATCGTATGCTACCTTTTGCATAATTTTGAGGAGATAAGAAATGGCAAGAGTTAAGCGTGGTGTAACTGCCCGTGCACGTCACAAGAAGATTTTAAAACAAGCGAAAGGCTATTACGGTGCTCGTTCTCGAGTTTATCGTGTTGCTTTTCAAGCCGTTACCAAAGCTGGTCAGTATGCTTATCGTGACC
>JADHND010000080.1 GCA_016779685.1 Shewanellaceae bacterium
ACTTTTTCATAACCACGTTGATCATCTTGAAGGTTTGAATCCCCCGAAGCTAGGTAAAGAATGTCTCGATAATAAATATTATAATTTAAAAAACCAAATGAACGTCCTGTTAGGTTATATATCCAGGCATCTAACTTGTAATTTTCTTGCAGTGCGACCTCTTGATAAAAAGAGAACAATCTAAAATTGAATCCAGCTACATTTTCAAAATCATCGCCACGATTGGTACCGTAATACAAAGATAAATCTTTGAATAAGCCATATCGAACAAGATAACTGGAAACAAAATCTCGTGGGTTATATTGATTTTCATGCTCTATTGTTCTGTTTTCAATATCTATGTAGGAGAAGGCATATTCAAGCCCACCTGATTTTAGGATGTTACCACTGTTAATATAATCCTGTTGTAGAATAACTTCGCTGCCATAGTTATCCGTTCGAATCACTTTAATTTCATTTGAGCCAATGTAAAGACCCGATACATTAAGAGTATAAAAACCAGTGGCATCACTTTGCAGGGTATCGTACAACATATCATTGATATAGATTTCCAAAAAAGCATTTGGCTCTGTCGTACCATCTATGGTGGCTACCTGCGTATTAGACATCCAACCCTGATGAGAAGAACTCAAGTATATACCCGAACCAAAACGAGAATTTGAGTAAGGAATCAGCGGCGATGACACATCACCTAGTTGGAACTCAGAAATGTAGAAATCATTCATTTCATTGCCAGTTAACACACGTGACATACGATAAAAGTAACTGGGATCAGTATCAATGGCTTTAGTGATGTTTAGCTGTGTATTGGTCCACAGTAAATCAAAATCAGAGCTCAAAGTTGACTGACTGCTAAAGTGTTGATCTTCTCTTTTATACAGTCGGTTAGATAGCTGCAAGCGAGGGCGTGATAAAAAATAATATTCAGCACTTTCCGCTAATTTGGTTTGATTTTTTTTATTGCGCAACACCGCTGGATCTTTTAATAAATTATTGAATCGTTCAAATGCAAGCGTTTTTTCTGGCCTTAAACTCACATCAAGTGTAGATGTAGTGCCCGTGATATTAAGATTTGAATACGCGTTTAAAAAAACGAGCGAGGCATATAGGCGTTTATTATCATCTTGAAAAAAATAAGGATCGCCGTTAGGATCTAAAGCATCGAGTGTTATATTAAACTTCAAATTTTCATCATCAAAAAAACCGCCTATTCGATCGTTGCGCACTTGATAATTCTGATTTAAATAGATTGCCTGCATTAATGCATCAAGTTTTAAGAATATTTTTTTGTTATACAACTTGACATCAGATATTTCAATAAGAATGATATCTCGGTAAAAAACCGTGGCAAAGCCGTTTTTAAAATCTTCTTCTGCGTAAACAGAAGAAGATAAAAATACTAAGATCAATAAATTAATTAATCTGAATTTTTTCATATTTTACCAGCTTATCCTTACTGTTTTTCACCATAAGCCATAACGCTGATTTGCCAGAAATTGAGGATTTAGGTATAGGTTTAGAGAAGGAAAAGCTCTTAGCTTCTGGATACGCCGCTACTTCTAGCGTCCATACTTTATCATCTTCTAACTTTGAGTTTTTTTCTAACAAGAAGAAACTTAATCTATCCAGGAAAAGTGTGTTGTTATCAATTTGAATGCTCATCTTATAGTTGAGGGCATCTTCCTGAATAAATTTTGTCGTAATCGCAATATCTTGATTATTAGGTTGCCCATAATTCACAAAAATAGGAATACTCACATCATATTCAATACCAACCACGTAACCAGATTTTTTCTGTGACTGTTCAGTATAATCTAAATTCACTAAATTTTTTCGTTTAATATTTAAGTGTACATGATAAGACCCACTACGAATATCTTTACGGGTACGAACAATTTTAACAGCACCTCGCTCATTTGGCTTTAAGCGCAGCGCTCGGGGTAAGAATTGAATTTTATCTTTAGCAGAGAACTCAAACGTTTCAGCTTCAGGTAATAAGACCAAATCACCCTTCTGATCCATTTTGTAATCACGCAAGCTTAATACAAAAACCCGTTCCTTATTGCTATCATTCATAATGTATAAGGTCTGAAAGTTCTGCGTCGGCGCCAACATCAAGCGATTTGGTGATGCGTAAAAGTTACCCCAGCCTAAAGAGCTATAAAAAAGCAATCCAAATACCAGCCAATAACGCGACATACATCACCTGTTGTTTACTATTGCCAATCTTATAAGTTTTAGCAGAAAAAAAAAATTTAACCACTTTTCAGGGTTAAATTTTTCTAAAAAAAAACGGGATATTATATACTATTTCAATCTATTATCTTATTGATATGTGACTGAAAATGAAATGGGCACACCGCCTGTATTCTGAGTAGAATACATACCCTCAGATGCTATTGTACCGGCAGGCACTTGTAGTATACCCCCAATAGAAATCGAATCTGAACCTACTGCTGAAAATGAGCTACCTACTCCAGTACATAAAGAAGTTGTACCGTTTACAGCGTAGTTAATTGAAAACAAGGTCAATAATTTTGTTGGATCAGTCGAATTGGTTAAAGCACCAGTTGAATTACAGCTTATAATAAGTATTTCGCCGACAGTCGAGCTAACGCTAAAAGACCCCGGGGTTCCCGAGCTCACCGACTCATATCCAGTGCTACCCACAGCAACAGCACCATCATTCCCTAAGGAAATAGCACCACCTGGGTCATTGGTGTCATATTCTAGGCCACCGAAGTTCATATTGATAACGTTGTTGATGCTTAGAGACTGCATCAGTGATGCGCTCACTTGCACGTCCACTTGTGCTGAATTAGACACGCTTGGTGCCATTAAAAAAGATGAGCAAATTAAAACCCATAATCTCTTCATAAATACCTCCATATATGAATAAAAAGAAGCTTCCTTAAGCTACTTTGGCTTACCTAGTTATATATGGATTTGAATGGCATTTAGATCAGATTCACGCTTCCTTGCAGAAAAATATAAACATTAAAAATCAACAACTTAAAATAGGAGAAGAAAAATAAAAACCAACCGCTTGAAATCATCCTCAAAACGATGCGAATCACAGCTAAATATACGTCGGCACGTCTACCATTGTCTCTCTTGGCTTAATATGACGTATTTCGGCCTTCCTTATTAACTCCATGACCTGATCCACATGAATCTCCTGCATAAGTTGAGCGCCCTTGAGACGCTTTCCCCAAGGCAGTTGTTTATATGATGCGCCATGCTGCAACTCAAGCTGGCTTTCATAACAGCTCACCACCAGATCTCGGTTATAATAAGGTCCTGTACGGCGTGGATTTGAATGGGCATATAGACCAATGGCCGGTGTCCCCTGAGAGACCGCTAAATGCAAAGCCCCCGTGTCCGGGGCCAGCACAACTTGGACCGAACCTAGAATCGAGACGAGAGTAGTAAGGTCTGTTTGTCCCACTAAGTTGACTAAGCTGGTTTGGCACATCTGCACAATGCTGGCAGCCAAAGTATGTTCCGAGTAGCGGGGGCTACCACACAACATCACTCGGTAGCCTTCCTGAGCCGCCCTATCGGCTACCTGAGCATAACGCTCAGGTAGCCAGTTACGCTCATCTTTGCTAGCGGCTGGGCAAATAACCAGCCATTTTGAATGCCCATTAAGCCATGTTTGCACCCGATCAGCAACCGTCACAGGAATGCGAAAATCGCAATAGAGCCTATCTACTGGGGGCGGGAGATGCATTAACTGTTGATAAAATGCGAAAAAACCATCTAATACGTGGGGTTTGACTTGCGACGCAACCTGTTCAGTGACCACCCATTGATGCCCTTCTTTTGCCCGTGCTGAATCAAAGCCAATACGGCGCTGAGCCTTGACCAATCGAGCCACCATATTTGCTCTAAGTGAGACTTGCATATGTAACAGTACATCGAACATGTAGAGCTGCAATTGACGTCTAAGCTGGCTATATCCTCGCAGGCCTTCACTTTTATTAAACACAATAAAATTAATGTCTGTTAAATGTTTGACCAATTGGTATTCAACTCGACCTATAATCCAAGTCACTTTGACGTGCGGGTGTCGCTTTCGCAACACTTGAACCATCATTGTCATATGACACACATCGCCTATAGACGACAATCGAACAATACATATATGCAAACGTACACTCCTTGATAACACCAAAATTTTTATTGTGGCACTGAGAAAAATCACCATTGGTGATACAACCAGAATACAAAATCTGGCAACGTCATGTCAACAAACCTCCTAGGGCTAAGGCCTCAAGAATACCAGACCTCTTTACCTTTTAATAAACTCAGGTTACGATAAAGCATCACATTATTAAAAGGAGTTTCTGATGCTTGGAAGTAGGCCCAATCAACATCATATTTGGCAACATCCAGATGTTGATTTTAAGATTGAAAACCACTGGTTTAACCCTGATTATTGGCATCAACAAAATCAAGTCCAAGCGACTAAAGTCGGACGTCAGATCAGCTATATCATTGAATATAAAAATCAAAAATTGTTTTTACGCCACTATTATCGCGGTGGCCAAATTAGGCACTTTAACGAAGACAAGTATTGGTTTTCAGGCTTAAAAAATTGTCGCTCTTATACGGAATTCACTTTACTCAAGCAGTTATACCTTTGGCAACTACCCGTTCCAAAACCCATTGCAGCCCACGCTATACTCCAAGGCTGCTTCTATCGTGCTAACATTATCCTGCAAGCACTACATGAACACCATGACTTAGCCCATTGGTTACAACAACAATATTTACCTCATACGGCGTGGCTGGCAATAGGTCGAACCATTGCGGCATTTCACGCACGTGGAGTAGATCATCAGGATTTAAACTTAAAGAATATTCTCTGGAATGGACAAACTGTCTATTTGGTTGATTTTGATAAATGCTTGCTCAAAATTCCCTCAAAGAAATGGCAACAAACTAATTTAGCTCGCCTGTATCGCTCACTGGAGAAGTTTCAGCAATCCATTCAATCGAATACATGGCTCCCTGATGCATGGGCGACTTTATTACAAGGCTACCAACTAGAGCTCAGCTAGGTAACTTGCAATGGTGTTATATTGAACCAATGTGGCGCCTTGATTCGCAGTGACGACATCTAAACCTGCTACCCCATGATTGCGTGCTACTTCGGGTGTTGTAAAATAAAACAACACGTGCTGATAAAGCTCAATAGCATCCCCAATATAGCTTAAACCTTTTTTTTCATGTAATTTTGCGCATATCTCAACAAAGTTTTCATGATAGGGCCCGATTAAACAAGGGACGCTCAAAGCAGCCGCTTCAATCGGGTTGTGCCCTCCGTATTCAACTAAACTCCCCCCAATAAAAACCACATCCGCCGTACCGTAAAAGAGCAAAAGCTCGCCAATTGTGTCCACCAGCAACACTTGTATTGAGTCATGTACATGATTTTTGAGTGAACGCTTTGCCATTTTTAAGTTCTTCAGCTCTATCCTTTTGGCGCACAATTCAAATCGTTCCGGATGCCTGGGGGCTATCACCAACAAAGCATTTTCATGTTTTTGTAAAAGCTTTTGATGAACCGATAAAATAGCATTAAACTCACTGGCATGGACACTTCCCGCGACCCATACTGGACGATCTACCCACTGGTTTCGCCACGAAATAGCTTCATCAATTACTGCTTTTTCAATCTCTAGATCATACTTAACGGAGCCGGTCACTAACATTCTTGTCGATGGAATACCCAGTTTCTCTAATCTTTTTTTATCCTGTTGCGCTTGTACCAACACTTCAGTAAAAGCCGATAAAACTGAACGCATAAACCAACGCCAAGGATAATATTGCCGCAAAGATGATTCAGATAATCTCGCGTTACAAAGTACAACAGGAATTTTTTTTCTTTCTAGAATACCTAACATGTTAGGCCACCACTCTCTTTCTACAATTAAGCAAATTTTAGGCTGCAACTGCTCTATAAATCGACGCATACAAAAATAAAAATCGAAAGGTAAATAGCCAAAGCTCACATGATGCCCTAATTTTTTTTCAATCAGAGCACGGGCTGATGGCGATGAACAGGTCACATAAAAAATTAAAGAAGGATACTGATCAAATAAAGCCAGCAGGGTGGGTATGATCACTTTAGCTTCACCCAATGAGACACAATGCACCCACACGTCTGACTTAGACAAAAATTGTAAACCAATGCGCTCTCGCCAAAACTGTCGATACAACACATTACGCCGACATCGACGCCAGAAAATCAACCATATCCATGGCTGTAATAAATAAAGGAAGCAAGAATAGAAGAAAAGCAACATGCGATAACAATCAAATATTATTTTCAATAAAGCATACCATACAGCATGATGACGCTAAACAAAAAATGACACCTAATTTTAACAATTTTTTTAAATTCATATATTATTTTAAACATGCGCGTAAACATATGGCATACTACCTATTAGAACATAAAATGAACTGTTGCTAGCCTAAAGGAGTCCGATGCCATGCAAAATCATTCGTTGATTGGACAAATAGAAGAACAATTATCCCAAACTCGACAAAGCGGTACTTTTAAGATAGAACACCCAATCTCCTCTCCACAACAGCCCGAGTTACAAATTAATCATGAACAAGCAACCATTAACCTTTGTGCCAATAATTACCTAGGCTTGGCCAACCATCCTCGTTTAATCGAAGCAGCCAAAGAAGGCTTAGACCATTATGGATACGGCATGGCTTCTGTTCGCTTTATCTGCGGCACGCAAACCATTCACCAACAATTAGAGCATAAGCTCAGTTTATTTTTAGGTATGGATGATACGATCCTATACTCATCCTGCTTTGATGCCAATGCTGGCTTGTTTGAAACATTATTAAATTCGGAAGATGCGGTGATTTCAGACGCTTTAAATCACGCATCCATCATTGATGGGATTCGATTATGTAAGGCCAAACGCTATCGCTATAAAAACCGCGATATGGCTGATCTTGAACAATGCTTAATCCAAGCCAAATCAGCAGGGACTCGTCATATGCTCATCGTAACAGATGGCGTCTTTTCAATGGATGGCAGTATAGCAAAGCTAAAAGAAGTGTGTGATCTGGCTGATCAACACCAAGCGCTGGTCATGGTTGATGACTCCCATGCAACCGGTTTTCTTGGCGCTGATGGCCGAGGCTCGCATGAATATTGTGATGTTATGAATCGTATTGACATCATCACTGGGACTTTGGGCAAGGCGCTCGGCGGCGCTGCTGGCGGGTTTACCTGTGCCCATAAATCCATTATCGCTTGGCTTAGGCAACGAAGTC
>JADHND010000081.1 GCA_016779685.1 Shewanellaceae bacterium
CTTTACCCTTGTAAGAGCCTGTAGTATGACTACGCGAGGCCGATATCGCAGTATTACCAAGAACTGTCACTTGGTGCTCTAATGTTTCGCTCTTCATAGCCGCCAAGTACTTCATATCAGACAACATATGATGATGAGCATATTCATCAGCGCTCCTTTCAACGCGGCCTCCCTCGAAAATGGTGACATCATCCGCTAACTGCGCTCTAGCCTGTTTTTGATTGCCAGTTTCAAGTGCTTGATGAAATGCCAAAACAACTTTTGCGGCAGGGGTATCTATACCTTTAAACAAACCTTTGTCTTTGTTCTTATCACCATGAGCGTTTGCTGCGAAACTAAACGTCATTAATAAAACGAGTAATATATTTATTGTTTTCATTTTCATTCTCTCTTTTAGGTTTTAATTTGCAGGGCCAACAACACTAGTAAGCACAGCCGTTACAGATAAAATGGCAAAAGCTACTACCATTTCTATCGAGATAGATTTAGATAAAGCCTCTCTGCCTTGACTATTTTTAAGTTGTGGAACGAGTATTAGTTTATGTTTAGCAGCAAGTGCCAAAATAGACACTACAAGGGCCAATTTAAACAACAGTGTTTGTCCGTAACTTGAGCTTATTAGTGCATCAAGACTTCCGACCAATTGAATCACGAGCCAGAGGCCTGCTACCAACAATAGGCTCAATGTAAAACTTCCTTGTTTGCCAAAGCTTTCCATCAGCAAATGAAGTTCTGCATAACTTAGCTGATGGCAAGCCTGTTTTAGTGGCAATAACGCCCCAAACCACCATGCCATAACGAGCACATGCAAAATAAGCAAGCCTTTTTCAATTGTGCCTAACTCAGAAATATGACCCAGTAACGTGAATGAGTATGCAAGGATTAATAAACTCAACATTAAAGCGCTTTGTTTTAAGTACGAGTTCACAGCGAGTTTGAACCTTAAAGCTAAAGCGATTATTGCGGTAACTAGCCCAAGCGCTCGAAGCAAAGCTCCAGTGCCGACAGAGGAGTCCCACATAATAGCCAATATATCAGCGTCTATCGCCCCCTGAATTCCCTCTTCTGCCATTGCACCAGTACTGGCAAAGAACCAAGTAATATTAGCGATCAAAGCCATAACTATATAAGTTCTTATCCACGTTAAATTCGCTATTACAGCATTAGTATGAGATTCATTATTCTCAAATATTTGCCTGAAAAATGTATAACCAGCAATACAGGCAAAGCCGACGTAAAATACAATTTTTGACAGTACAATGACTGTATTCCAGATATACATTTCCATATCAATCACACCGCCTATTTTAGTGAACCATAAAGCCGAAGCTATGTTTCATTTTATGACCATCGTTACCTAAGAAGGTTACATCCACAGCATAGTTTGCAGGAGCTAATTTAGGTAGTTTCCATGTAAATTTGCTAGTAGCGACTTTAGAAGGCTCGAATCCAAATTTAAATTCTTCGCCTTGTTTATTGGCCAATGAAACTTTTACAACCCGTACCTCTTTGGTGAACACCAAAGTTAACTCTTCTGGAGGATTCATTAGCATTGCATTATCAGCAGGCACACTTTTTTCAAGATGCACATGCGCAAACACCGCACTACTAAAAACGACACTGATTACGGTTAAAAATTTAATTAGTTTTTTCATATTTACCTCTATTTTAGTTTATTGAAATTGCTATTTATGGTTTCTTAACTTCGCTAAGCATTACTTTTTAGCTCCGCCTTAGAAAGCTCCTTGTTAAAGGCGTTTAATTCTGGCTTTTTAACGATTGAGTAAATTACTGGGAGCACAATAAGAGTGAGTAGCACAGCACTTGTCATTCCGCCTACCATAGGTGCAGCAATACGACTCATAATCTCCGAACCTGTTCCTGTACCATATAAAATGGGCATCAAGCCGATAATGATTGTTGCAACTGTCATCATTACTGGGCGAACTCGTAAGCCTGCACCGTGCAATAGTGCATCTTGATATGCATCATCAGAGATAGGTTCAGCTCGCTCTTCAGCTTTTTCCTTAAGCTCAGCAAGTGCCTGATTGAGATAGACCAACATTATCACACCAATCTCAACCGCTACCCCAGCTAGAGCAATAAAGCCCACGCCAACAGCCACAGAGAAGTTAAACCCTTCCAGATACATCAACCATAAGCCACCAATCATCGCCATCGGCAAGGTAACGATAATGATAGCCACCTCACTAAACGCTCTGAAGTTTAAGTAAAGTAGAATAACAATAATGGCGAGTGTTAAAGGCAATACATAGGTGAGCTTTTCTTTCGCTCTTTCCATATATTCGTATTGCCCAGCCCAAGTAATTGAATAACCTGCTGGTAGTTTTAGTTTATTAGCCAAGTGTATTTTTGCACTTTCAACATAAGTACCTACGTCAACACCGTCTATGTCGATAAACGTCCAGCCATTTAATCGAGCATTTTCACTCTTAATCCCCGGCGGACCATTTTCTACTCGGATATCTGCGACATCACCTAGTGCAATGCGTTGTCCATTTGGTGTTACAACTGGCAACCTTGCAAGCTGCTCTGGAGAATCACGATAATCCTGCGGATAACGTAAGTTAACAGGGTAACGCTCTTGACCTTCTACCGTTTGGGTAACGTTCATACCACCAATAGCTGTAGAAACCACTTGTTGAACATCCTCGATGTTTAACCCAAAGCGACTTGCCTTATCGCGTGAAATATCAACCTTGATATATCGTCCACCTGCAACTCGCTCTGAGTAAACTGATGCTGTGCCTGTAACTTCGGGTAAAATTTGCTCTATTTGTTGGCCGATTTCCTGAATCACATCAAGCTCTGGTCCGGCGACTTTAATACCCACAGGCGTTTTTATGCCTGTTGCTAACATGTCGATTCGAGTCTTGATTGGCATAACCCAAGCATTCGTTAAGCCCGGAAACTTAACCAATTTATCAAACTCAGCTTTTAACGATTCAGTAGTCACACCCTCTCGCCACTGCTCTTGTGGCTTCAATTGAATAAAGGTTTCAATCATGGTTAAAGGTGCAGGATCGGTTGCAGTTTCAGCTCTTCCTACTTTACCAAATACAGTTTCAACTTCTGGCACAGTGCGAATAAGCTTGTCTGTTTGCTGCAATAACTCCCTTGCTTTACCAATTGAAATACCGGGATAGGTAGTAGGCATATACATGAGATCGCCTTCATCCAATGGCGGAATGAATTCACTACCAATTTTATCGACAGGCCAAAAGCCAACGATAGTCACTAATATTGCTGCTACTATTGTCGATTTTGGAAACTTCATGACTTGCTTTAAAACAGGCATGTAGATAGCAATCAATAATCGGTTTAACGGGTTTTTCTTTTCAGAAACAACTTTGCCTCGAATAAAGTAGCCCATCAAAACAGGCACCAATGTGATCGCCAAACCTGCTGATGCCGCCATTGCATAGGTTTTTGTATAGGCGAGCGGAGAGAACATTCTTCCTTCTTGCGCTTCCAAGATAAATACAGGTAAAAATGAGACTGTAATGATCAGTAAGCTAAAAAATAGTGCAGGGCCTACTTCACTCGCAGCCTTAGCAACAATTTGCCAGCGATTTTCATCTGTTAGTGGTGTTTTCTCCATATGCTTGTGCATATTTTCAATCATCACTATTGCACCATCAGTCATCGCACCAATCGCAATAGCGATACCGCCTAAAGACATAATGTTGGCATTGATGCCTTGCATATACATGATAATGAACGACACCAAGATACCTAATGGCAGAGTAACAACTGCCACAATAGATGAGCGAAGATGAAATAGGAAAGCCACACAGACAATAGCAACGACTGCAAGCTCCTCTAGCAACTTGCTCCAAAGATTATCAACAGCACGATCTATTAACTTCGATCTGTCATAAACAGGGACAATCTCCACCCCCTCTGGTAGAGAAGATTTAAGCGATTCAAGTTTTTCTTTTACCCCGTTTATGGTTTGTTGAGCGTTTTCACCAAAGCGCATAACGACAACACCACCAACAACTTCTCCTTCACCATTTAGCTCTGCGATACCACGGCGCATTTGAGGCCCTAAATTAACGGTAGCAACATCACCAATACGCAATGGTGTGCCTTGTTCGTTAATACCAAGTGGAATTTTCTCAATGTCTCCAACTGATTGAATATACCCCGTAGCAGTAACCATATACTCAGCTTCCGCCATTTCCACAACAGATGCGCCCGTTTCTTTATTGCCTCGTTTAAGTGCCATTTGGATATGACTTAACGGCACGTTATAAGCTCTGAGCTTGTCGGGATCAACTAGCACTTGATATTGCTTAACCATACCGCCAACGGCGGAAACCTCAGACACGCCCGGTACAGTTTGCAATTCATACTTTAAAAACCAATCTTGAATACTTCTTAATTGGCTTAGATCATGGTTTCCAGATTTATCTGTTAAAGCGTAGATGTATACCCAACCCACACCTGTTGCATCAGGCCCTAATTGCGGCTTAGCTGAATCAGGCAAGCTCGATGCTACTTGGCTTAAGTATTCTAGAACCCGGCTTCTTGCCCAATACAAATCAGTATCGTCATCAAAAATGATATAAACATAAGAGTCACCAAAAAATGAGTAGCCACGAACAGTTTGCGCTCCCGGTACTGACAACATGGCTGTAGTAAGGGGAAACGTCACTTGATCTTGCACTACTTGTGGTGCCTGTCCCGGATAGCTCGTCTTAATTATCACCTGCACATCAGAAAGATCGGGGAGTGCATCTACTGGTGTTTTTTGTAATGAATACAAACCACCAAACGCGATAATTAAGGTAATCAACAAAACAAAGAAACGATTGCCGATAGACCATCTAATAATTGATTCAATCATTATTTTTCTCCCACTTAATGATTAGAATGATCAACAGCAGCTTTATTTTCCTTGCCGTGTTGTTCATCTGATTCAAGAGAAATGTCAGTGATAACTAAGTCATCTCTAACCTCAAAAGTGAAAGTGACATTATCACCGACATTGAAATCAACCATTTCTATATTGTCCGCGACGATAAAATCCATCGTCGCAGCAGGTCTATCCCATTTCTCTATTGGGCCTCTGCTAATATTTAGAATCCGTGTATCAATATCAATCGCATTGATCAAACCTGATACTGTTGCTGATGATACTTCAGGCTCACTCATGATATGAATTCCAGTAATTTCATATCCACCGTCTTCGGTTTTGCTCACTTCAAAGTGCAAAGATTGACCTGACTTTAATGAGTCAATATCGACTTTTTCAGCCACAGTAAAATCCATAACCATTTCAGGCCAATCCCAAGCTTCAGCAGGGCCATGTGAAATATTAACCATGCGGTGCCCTGCCATAACACTATTAACATCCCCTTGCATCCAAACAGAGTTAGGCACTTCATCATGAGTCATTCGTTTAAAGTCAGAGCTTTTACTTGATTCAGAATCAATCAAGAATTGGGCAGATGTCACCACAACGTCATCTTCATTTAAGCCGTCTAATATTTCGATGCTGTCGATATCAACCCGGCCAATAGTCACTTCAATAGATTTAAATTGCCCATCACCTAACGCAAGTACTACTCTGTCCTGTTTACCTGTTCTAATAACGGCTTCTTTAGGCACGAGGATGGTGCTATCAGCTTGATTAGCGTGAATAGAGACTTGTGCAAACATATTTGGTTTTAATTGATAGTCTGTGTTATCAAATTTCAATCTCACTCGGAGTGTGCGTGTTTTACTGTTCAATGTTGGATAAACATAATCAACGACACCAGCCCAGTCCTCACCGGGTAAATAATCCAGTGTCATTGATACAGGAAGTCCTTTTTTAATTAAGGCTGCGTCACGTTCAAACACTTCTGCTTCAACCCAAACTTGATCTAGCTGGCCAATGCTTAATAAGGTGTTTCCCGGCTTTACATAAAAACCTTCTCTAACCTTCAAACCATCGACAACACCTGCTTGTGGTGAATAAAAGGTAATTGTTTGTTGAACCTTTCGTGTCTTTTCTAGCTTTTGAATGAAATCTGAAGAAAGCTGTAACGCTTTAAGGCGATCTTTGGCTGCTGAAATTAAGGAACTATTATCGCGCTTTAACGCTATTAACAGTTCTTCTTGCGCGTTAACTAACTGAGGAGAATAGAGCGTATAAAGAGGCTGCCCTTTCTCTACAGGGTTACCTGCTGCTTTGATGTAAAGTTTTTCAATCCAGCCATCAACCCGTGGGTGGATATGAATTAGCTTATCTTCATCATATTGAACGTAACCTACCGTTGAGATTTCAGTATGCATATTTTTCAGTTCAACAGGTGCAGTGCGAACCCCAAGGTTATTCACTACATGAGGCGCAATTTTTACTGCTCCGGGGCCAAAGTCATCACCAGATGATCCTTCCTCATACACAGGAATTAAATCCATCCCCATAGGCGACTTACCGGGCTTGTCCCGGCGGTAATTAGAATCCATCGGTGCAACCCAATACAGAGGCTTTTTTTCTCCTGATGTTGCTTCATTACTATTACTGTTTGAGCCAGTACCTTGATATAAACTCAATGCTCCAACACCAAGTGCTGCCCCAATGATGATGGCAATAATTGTTTTTGTATTCGTTGACATTATTTTTCTCCAAATTGCTGACTGGATAAGTGCTGATTAGTTTTGTGCGAAGTGTGCATCGACTTATGTTCAGCATTTGAGTTAGATTGAGAATGCGCAAAGAAATAGTTGATACGAGCAACTGTTTTAAGTGCGTCAACATCAATTCTTAAGGCTGATATTCTGGCATTTAATTCTGCGATTCTTGCTCGAACAACTTCGGCAAACTCGCCATCATCATTTGTGTAGGCTGTCAATGACGCTTCTGCTTGGTCATGAGTTTGTTTAAGGAGTTGTTCTTGATAGATAGATTGTCTATCTGATAAGCGTTTAAGCTGCCTTAGCTCTTTTTCAATTTCGCTAATCATTTGTTTTGTTAACAGCAATTTCTCTGTTCTGACAGCTTCTGTTTCCGCGATTGATGCGGCAACTTGTTTATCTTGTCTATTTTCAGTGAATAACGGTAAATCAA
>JADHND010000082.1 GCA_016779685.1 Shewanellaceae bacterium
CAAGATGAGCCTAATTAATGCACTGGCAGGGTTTCTAAGCATGTCGCCTCGTTTCTAAGCGCTTTGCTACTCTCAAAACGGAACTACGAGCACGTGGATTGAAAGTGATTTCTTCTGTTGTGGGCTTGATGGGTTTGCCAATTGGTTCCAGCTGCTTTTCAAAAGACATTTGGTCATCTCTAAGCGGTAAACCGCGTGGTAGCTCTGGAGGACGGCTATGTTTTAAAATAAAATGCTTCACAATTCTATCTTCTAATGAATGAAAACTGATCACCGCCAAACGACCGTGAGGTTTTAACACATGCAAACTGTCCTCTAAAACCTGTTCTATTTGCTGTAACTCTTGATTAATATAAATTCTGATCGCTTGAAAACTGCGCGTAGCTGGATGCTTCTCTTGTTTTGGTACCAAACGAACAATTAAATCAGCCAATTGCTTGGTTGTCACAAAAGGCTGCGCTACCCTATCTTGAACCACCGCTCGCGCAATTTTCTTGGCAAAACGCTCTTCACCATAATGCTTTAAAACCCACGCAATATCTTCGACGTCAGCACTGTTTAACCACTCTGCAGCTGTGGCACCTTGCGTATTGTTCATTCGCATGTCCAATGGACCATCTTGACGAAAGCTAAACCCTCTATCCGGATCATCCAATTGAGGTGAGCTCACCCCCAGATCAAGTAAAATTCCAGAAATTTGACCCGATAAATTTAAGTGCTCAACCTGTTCAATGAGGTGGGTAAAATCACTGTGCACAATGTGAAACCGGGCATCATGAGCAAACTTTGTAGCTGCAGCTATCGCAGCAGGATCTCGATCAAATGCAATTAAACGCCCTTGAGAACCCAATGCATTTAAGATATGCTGCGAATGTCCTCCCCGTCCAAAGGTTCCATCAATATAGATACCTTCAGGGTCAATGTCTAAACCGTGTATTGCCTCATTTAGCAAAACGGTTGTGTGTTCAAGTTCTGTTTTCATAAACCACTTTAATTCTCATTATTTTATAACATCTAACGGCCTGTTTATTTTGGCATCATGCAGCCAAACAAGCGTTAAAAAAAGACCCAGCTAAAGCCAAGCGTCTTGTCAATAAATTGATGCAATTGATTAGAATAACACGTTTTGGATTGAATTCCTGTATCCTCACCCATGATTAACATAAAACTGTAGTCAAGAAGAGCAGGTTCATGAAGCACTCATTGCTTAGTGGCTTTTGGGGTACTGTTAATCTAGTTAAAAAAGGAACATACCAAGCCCAAAATGTCCTCTCTTTTGATAACTTTTTTATTGTAGATATGAAGGCTTTAATTTTCAATCCAATCGCATCATTATGCTACTTAGCTCAGGAAATTTTCTTTCTAAAACATCTGTAAAACCATAACTTTTAGATTGTACTATAGAACCCGACTCATCGTGCATGGTGAATTTTTTTTTGAGGCGGTATCTTACACAACATAAAAGCAAAAACGGATATATATTTTAAGTTTAAGGGAGAACATAATATGAATGGTGATATTGAGCTTGCAAAACAGCTCACTCAGTTAAGATTAAAGAGAAAACTTTCTCAGCGACAATTGGCGCAACAAATAGGAATTACGGATAGGTATATTCGTAGTATCGAAAATGGCACAAGCATGCCTTCATTTGGTATTGTCCGAAATTGGTTTAAAGCGACTAAAGCGACTCAGGAATCTATTCTAACCATAACATCTAGTCGTCAGCGGACACCGAATGTATCTTTAGCTTAACCTATAGGACCTAGCTCCTAAGTTGCCTAGATGGATATAAGAGAAAACACCGTCAAGATAAACGCCTGACAACAGTCTTAGCGTGCATCTTGATGGCTTCAAAATTTGGTTAGAGTTGGCATGTAAGCCGGGTTCTGTTTCTTCATGTAAACATGAATAGCAGTCATTCATCTAGACCACAAATCACTCTGTGGTTCAAGCAATCTACCCGCTCTCAATGCGGACAACATTAACGAGAGCCTATTTGATCTTGCTCCGAGTGGAGTTTACCATGCCGTTAACAGTTACCTGTCACGCGGTGCGCTCTTACCACACCCTTTCACCCTTACCTGTTTAGAAAAACCAAACATCGGCGGTATACTTTCTGCTGCACTGGTCGTAAGCTCACGCTTCCCAGACGTTATCTGGCACCCTGCCCTATGGAGCCCGGACTTTCCTCCCCGTATTAAACGCGGCGACTGCGCTGCCAACTCTACCGATTATTATAATCAATTTTATAAATGAATACTAGACTTGATTGTTGTTCTTCTAGGCTTAGACTCTATTCACTTTTAAGCCAAAGGAGACTTTTTTAAACTTAGTCCGTGCTGATAAACTGTGTTTTTATTCACTTTAAACGCGATAGCTATGTATTTTGATACCTGTTTTAAAGGCAGGTCTTGGCATAAAAGTGATAACATTTCAAGCGCTTCACGTGGCAACTCTTGTGGCTTTGATTTAAAACCATGACATACAATCACCATTTCACCTTTTTGCTGATTTTCATCTGCGCGTAATCTACTTAAAACATCTCGTACACTGCCAAACAAAAACGTTTCATAAACTTTAGTCAGCTCACGCGCTATAGCAATACGATGCGTTTCCCCCCATATGACTGCCATATCCTCTAGGGTTCTAACCGCACGCCGAGGTGATTCATAAAATATCATCGTCCTTGATTCTTGCAGCAAATCTTGCAACTTTCCTTGACGCGAAGCAGATTTTGCTGGCAAAAAACCTTCAAAACAAAATCTATCGGAAGGAATTCCGGCGGCGGATAAAGCCGCAATAGCAGCGCACGCCCCAGGTAAAGCGGTGACCTGATAGCCATGCTCTCTTAGGTGCGCCACAACCTTATAGCCCGGATCAGAGATTAAAGGTGTCCCTGCATCGGATATCAGCGCAATAGACGCGTCTTTATCGAGTTGCTCGGTTATCCACGACAATCGTTGCACTTCATTGTGCTCATGCAACGAAAAAGTTTTGGCCTTAATTCCAAAATGATTAAACAATTTAGCGCTGGTTCTCGTGTCCTCACAAGCAATCCAATCAACTTCTGACAATACATCCAACGCACGTTTCGTGATGTCATCAAAGTGACCTATGGGTGTGGGTACTATATACAAAGCAGACAATAATTTCATAAATCAATCTCTATGGACTTTCATCAAAAGGTAATGAGAGTTAAACTAGCAATAATGACTTTCAATTTTACCAGAGTATTATCAAGCAGGAACGGCTCTTTTGAAAAAAAAATTTACATATATCGGCCTTTTTTTATGGATCATAGCACTGAGTGGGTGCAGTCACACATCTGCGCCTATTCACATAAAGCATATGTCGTCCCCAGACCGATCAGAAGCATTTGATTTATCTGAACAAATAACCCCGCAAGATGCTGCTTACCAAATGCGTTTAACCGAAGTCGAAAAGTATCTAAAAAGTGGCCAATTAAGTACAGCTGAGAATTTGCTGGCCAATATTCCCATTTCTGAATTAAAATCAGCAGCCCTTCAAGCTCAACATCGTTATTTGCAAGCACAAACATTTAAGCAACGACATCAATGGCGTAATGCACTAACCTTGGTCATGCGGATAAACTTAAAAAACCTTAATCCAAATCAACAAGCGGCTATTTTACAATTGCAAGCTGAATTATATAGCGCCATGAATCGTCCTATTGCGAAAGTTTATGCGCTTACCAAACTCAGTCAACTAGAAAATAAAACCGAGTTATACCGAGAAATCTGGTATACCTTACAACCTCTAGATGCACCACTTCTAAAAGCGGCCATTAACAAATCAAACGATACCTACTTCAAAGCATGGCTAGAACTGAGTTATATCGGTAAACGATATGCTGATTCTCCGACAACCTTAAAAAAATATGTTAAAGCTTGGCAAAATAAGCATCCGAACCATCCACATCATAACGCTCTACCAGATGACATAGAAAGAACAATCAATGTTCGTATTTACAATCCTAAAAAAATTGCAGTTCTTCTCCCATTATCAGGTAAAGCGGCCAAACATGGCAAAGCGGTTCGAGATGGTATCATTGCTAATGTGATTCAAAAACGCAGAAAAAAAATAGAGGTGCAATTCTACAATGCCGACAACAACGCAGAAAAAGCCTATCAAAAAGCACTCCATGATGGCAGTGAGTTCATCATTGGCCCCTTACTTAAAGAGTCCATCGAACAGCTGAGTTCAAATCATAACAAAATGATTCCACAACTAGTACTCAATCACCCTGATTATATGATTTCTGATCCCGATCGTTATTACTTTAGCCTCTCCCCTTCAGCTGAATCAAGGCAAACAGCCGATTACTTTAATCAATTAGGCCTTAAAAATCCGCTAATTATTGCGAGTTCACATAGCAGCAATCAAAAAATCGCCCAAGGCTTCAATGAGCAGTGGCTAGCACTGACAGGTAACGAAGCTTACACTCAATTTTATAACAACAACAAAGAAATCAAAACAGTTGTTCAAGATGCACTGAGCGTTATTGATTCAAAAAAGAGAATCCAACAAGTTCGCAATACATACGGCTCAGAAATTAAAGCAGACTTTCGATCACGCAAAGATATCGATGCCATGTATTTGATTACTTTTCATAATGAAATCAAACTATTAAAACCCTTTATTGATGTTAACATCAGCGTCTTTTCCAATCCAATCCCACTGTACACTAACAGTCGTAGTCACGTTATTAGCCGGAAAGGCATCTATCCCAGTGAATTGAATGGCCTCATGATCAATGACATGCCTTGGCTATTAAAAACCACCGCTGAGCAGCAACTAATTGAAGCATGGCCCCATCAGTTTAAGCGCTTATACGCAATGGGGTATGACAGTATTGACCTCATTGAAAAACTAGCTCAAATGAAAGCTTCTCAAAGCTACCAAGTGAATGCCAGAACAGGATTGCTTAGTGTTGACCACACTGGTGTAATTAAGCGACAACAAAATTGGGCTACATTCTATCGAGGCAAGATAAGAATTAAATAAATTTTTAATATTTATAATTTATTCGCAGTTCTGCTTCATTTTTATCTTAGTTAAAGGCACTGACGCTCCCCGTTCCAGGCGCTCCAGAGTCTAACCCCGCTAGTCCAGCGGTTTTTATATATTTTTGCTGCGTTGATGTCTCGATCATGATGTGTATTGGATTCTGAACAACGCCAGTCACGAATATTCATCGGCATGGATTTATTTACAAACCCACAACTAGAACAACGTTTTGAGCAGGGAAAAAGCATTCAATCTTTGATATTGTTCTTCCTACCCGATATGCTTTATATTCAAGTTGACGAACAAATTCGCCCCAGCTTGCATCTGCTATATGCTTCGCTAGTTTCGGATTTTTGATCATGTTCTTAACAGCTAGCGACTCAACCCAAACAACTTGGTTTTCGTTAATGAGCTTGCGAGATAACTTGTGCAAGTTTTCTCGTCGACAATCTTTTATTTTTGCGTGTCCTAGCAACCTTCTTGCGAGCCTGGTCACGGTATCAAAAAGCCGTTTTGGTCAACCTGATTGATTGTGTTTTATGCTTAGATTTAAATTTTGGGTATTTGGCTCTTTTGTCCCAATTTTTTTTGAATGCCACTTGTTTATCACGTAAAGCCCGCTAGAAGACAACACTAGAGACTTCCCCCAAGCCATTCAAATTCTTGTTTTAAAAGCACAAGGTGTTTTTTTAGCTCTGAATTAGGTCTATAGATTTACCATCTTTATCATATGCGTCAGTGCGAGCCTTAAGTGTGTTGTTCCATACAAAACGACAACAACCAAACGACTTTGCTAGCAGTTCGGCTTTTTGTAAAGTGTTCTTTAATGCATGAGTGGCTTATATCCCCGCCCGATTGGGCGATGCTTTACGCCAAAAAAATGGTAAAAACTATCCTATGCGAAAGGTGAATTCATCATACCTGCCTCTCTGAAGCCGCATCTAACCATATGATTTGTGATAATGGTACATCTAATCATGCTTTTATCTAAAATCATCTAGCATTTTCAAGTAATTGATCTTAAAATCTCTCCTTCGGCTCGCTATGAAATTTGCATCATAGCACCGTATAAAATCCCAGAGCATTCACTCAATGGAATAAAAGCATGTTAGATCGAATTAAAGAAATATTTAAAGAATCCATTCAAACCAAGATTGATGCTGGCGAAATTTTGCCCCCTGCCGTCGAACGTGCTGGACAAGTGATGGCTCAAAGCATCGTTAACGAAAATAAAATCCTTATTTGTGGTAATGGCGGTAGTGCAGCAGACGCTCAACATTTTGCCTCTGAACTACTCAATAGATTTGAAATTGAGCGGCCAGGTTTGCCCGCCATTGCTCTCACCACTGATTCATCTACCTTGACCTCAATTGCGAATGATTACAGCTATGCTGAAATATTTTCCAAACAAGTGAGAGCGCTTGGACAATCAGGGGATGTGCTTCTAGCTATTTCAACCTCAGGGCAGTCGCCTAACATTATTAAAGCAATTGAGGCAGCCCTTAGCCGTAATATGATTATTGTTGCTTTGACAGGCAAAGATGGTGGCGATATTTCAGGATTGCTAAGCGCTAATGATGTTGAAATCTGTGTGCCTTCCTATCGAACAGCTCGGATCCAAGAAATTCATCTGCTGGTTATTCACTGCTTATGTGACTATATTGATCAGTGTATCTTTTCTCAATAAGGATAAAACATGAGATATGTTCTACTTTGGTCAGCAAGTTTGCTGCTATCAGGCTGTACTGCACTCGAATTTTTTGGAACCTTAGGCCATGCCACTGTCTCAAATGATACCAGGACTTTCTCCAAACAAGTAGAAGATAAAAAAATAGAAGCGATTTTACTGGATGATTTGCTCCAACATAAAGACATCAGAAAACACACACACGTGACCATTGTGTGTGTTAATCAGCATGTTATTGCAGTCGGGCAAGTGCCCAATCCAGGTCTGAAGCAAAAAATCATCACAGCCCTCAAACAACATAGCTTATCTTCAAATCTCGTGATCAGGGACTTAATCCGATTGGCA
>JADHND010000083.1 GCA_016779685.1 Shewanellaceae bacterium
GTTGCCGATGCCGTCCATAAAACTCATCAACGGCGTACTCTTCATGGCATAGGCTTCTGCCCGTCCCATGACAATACAGTTGGTGATAATCAGGCCGACAAATAAGGTCAATTCCTTGGATAGTTGGTAAGCATAAGCTTTTAGAATTAAATCCACCAAGATCACCAAGGAGGCAATAATGGTCATTTGCACAATGATCCGAACACTGTTTGGAATGTAATTGCGAATCATGGAAATGAATAAGCTCGAGAAGGCGGTCACGGCTGTCAATGAGATCGCCATCACCAGCGAGGTGTCCATGCGGCTGGTCACTGCCAAAGCCGAACACACACCCAAGATCTGCAAAGCAATTGGGTTATTGGAGATAATGGGACTAACCAGTACCTCTTTTAACGATTCTTTTTGTGCCATTATAATACCCCCTCTTGACGTCTTAACATAAGGTAAGGCTTGTAGCCTTCGTCACCAAACCAAAATTTGAAGCTATTGTTGACGCCATCACCTGTCAATGTCGCGCCAGCAATGGCATCCACACCATAGTGCGTTGCTACATCCGCAGGTGATTTAGAGATGCGAACCGCAACGTCACCTTCACTGTTGTAGATTTTTTTACCGTGCCATTTCTTTTGCCAAACCGGATTTTGAACCTCGGCACCCAAGCCAGCTGTTTCAGCTTGCTCATAGTAAACCAAAGATTTAATCGTATTGAGATCCTTTTCTAAAGCAACATAGGCATACATCATCGACCAGAGACCCGTTCCCTGAATCGGAATAATCACATTTTCTATCTGATTTTCGTCATCTTTGACCAAATATACAAACGCTTTTTTAGGCACCCGCCTCACTTTGGCAAAATCTTGTTTGGCGGCGACTGATAAGGTCTTATCCCGCATGGCTTTTTTGAAGTCATACGTCTCAGGGTCGATGCTTAGGTCGTACTGACCGGTCTCTAAATCAACCACTTTGGTTTCGATATAACGGCTGTAAGTCTCTTGAATCTGCTGCCGATTCAGGGTGGCCACATTGGGCTTCCCATCGGTCACATCAGCATCAAAGCCAGCACCTTCTAAAATGTATTGCATTTTATCGATACGCACATTATCTTGCTGCATCGGCTTTAACAAGACCGCTGTAGCCGAGACCACAATAGAGCACACAAAACAGAGTACAACGATAACAAAAATCGTACTGCCAATGGTATCTTTGTTTTTAGACATGACGCTTTAACCTCCGCTTCACGTTGGCTGACGCAACAAGATGATCAAATATAGGTGCAAATAAATTTGCAAATAAAATCGCCAACATGACGCCCTCAGGGTAAGCTGGATTGATCACACGAATAAAGACCGTCATCACCCCTACCAGAAAACCAAACATCCAACGAGAGGTATTGGTAAAAGCAGCAGAAACAGGATCCGTTGCCATAAAGATCATCCCGAAGGCAAAGCTACCGATCACCAAATGCCAATGCCATGGCATGGCAAACATCGGATTGGTGTCACTGCCGATGGTATTGAGCACCAGAGAACTGGCAACCATACCTAAGAAGACCCCACCAATAATACGATAGGATGCAATCCGGAAATACATCAGTGCTAATCCGCCGATTAAAATAGCTAAGGTGGATGTTTCACCCATGGAGCCTGGAATAAAGCCGAAGAATGAATCCCACCATTGCTGATTGATGTCATAACTCAAGTTACCGGCTGCCGCTTGACCTAAATAGGTCGCCGAGGTATAGCCATCGACGGCCAACCAAGTGCTGGTACCTGACATACTCAAAGGATAGGCAAAATACAAAAATGCCCGTGCCGTCAAAGCAGGGTTCAAGAAATTACGCCCCGTTCCACCAAAGATCTCTTTGCCAAGTACGATACCAAAACTGATACCTAAAGCAGCCATCCACAGCGGTAACGTTGGTGGTAATGACAAGGCAAACAACACCGAACTGACGAAAAAACCTTCGTTGATTTCATGACCGCGAACCGATGCAAACAAGACCTCCCAGAAGCCACCAACGGCAAATGTCACGATATACAGCGGCATATAAAAACAGGCGCCATACAACATCATGCCCAGCCAATTTGAGCTGGCTGTGAGCTGTCCACCTAGGTTTTCAAATAAGGCAACTTGCCAAATTTGGGGCAAGCTATATCCATCCGCCATGGCGACCTGTGCTTGAAAACCTATGTTGTACATCCCGAAAAACATCGCCGGAAAGGTACATAGCCACACGAAAATCATGATTCGTTTTAAATCGATGCTATCGCGTACATGGGTTTTGCCTACATTGACTTTTCCAGGCGTATAAATAATGGTAGCGACGGCTTCATATAAAGCATAAAACTTTTCGTATTTACCGCCTTTTTCAAAATTATGTTCTATTTTTTCTATAAAGCTTAACAAACTCATTAGCCTTCCCTCTCGATAATGTCTAGGCATGCCCGTAAATGGAGACCATGGTCATATTTACCGGGACAAGCGAAGGTACACAATGCAAGATCTTCTTCATCTAATTCTAAACAACCCATCCGCTGTGCACTGTCCGTATCACGGGAAATTAAATCGCGCAGCAGCATGGTGGGTAGGATATCTAAAGGCATAATTTTTTCATAGACACCAATGGGCACCATGGATCGGTCAGAACCGTGGGTACTGGAGGTTAGATTAAATTTTTTCAACGGGTTAATATGCCCTAAAAATGCCCGCGTGGCTGAGAATTTATTTATTCCAGGTGACAACCAACCCAGCAATTCCTTATTGGTGTCTTCTTCAATAATGGTTATCTGGCGATGATAACGGCCTAGGAAAGCATGAGGTCCTTTGGCGCGCGTACCGATCAACACGGAACCTGAAATAAGCCGGTTATCACCTGGTAACGCATCATTGACCACCAGATCAGTGATACTTGCGCCTACTTTAGTGCGCAATAAACGTGGATTTTTCACTTGGGGTCCGCCAAGTGCAACCACAATATCTTCCGCTAACTGCCCGGTCGTAAACAAATGTCCTAGCAAGATAACATCTTGATAATTGATATGCCACACACTGCGACTTGATGAGACGGGCATCAGATAATGAATATGCGTCCCCACCAAACCTGCTGGGTGTTTGCCCGCAAACTGATGTACTTCAAAAGCATCGATACTGGGAATGTCGGCCTGAGGCGCCTTCGTCAAAAATAGTTTTTTGGCTTGGCTCACTTTAGACAAGATGGTTAAGCCATCGATGAAATGCTGACGGTTCTCTTGAATAATCAACGTTGGATCGGCTGCCAGCGGATTGGTGTCCATGGCATTCACAAAAATACCCATTGGCTCTGCATCCACAGCGGGTATTTTGCTATAAGGACGGGTTCTCAAGGCTGTCCATAAGCCAGAATCAATCATCTGCGTTCGAATCTTATCCGCAGGTAAATTGGCTAAGTCAGAAGACTTAAAGCTTGAAAACTCTACCGCAGCGTCGCCTTGAACGGTTAGGACAACCGATTGTAAAACCCGCTGGAGCCCACGGTTGATGGCATGAACCGTGCCTGCCATCGGCGCGGTAAATTTGATGCCTGGGTTTTTTTTGTCTTCGAAAAGAACTTGGCCTTTTTTGACGACATCACCCACTTTAACTTTCATAGTGGGTCGCATACCTTCGTAATCTTCACCAAGTATTGCCACTTGGCGTATGAACGGCCCTTCGTATATTTTTTGTTCTGGTTTGCCAACAATTGGCAAGTCTAAACCTTTTCTTATCGTAATCATATCTTAACACTACGCTCTGTCTTAGGACTCTATGTCATATGTCGTATTTACTCATAAAAAACAGTTGTTTATATAAAAAACTTACTGCCCGGATTCGGACAAAAAAATTTTTATGTAAACGATTGAAGTTCATGTGTAAACGACACGCATTGTACAATAAGTTATGTCTGTTCGCCACGATAAAAGAAGCTAAAATACATCTGAACTTTCATTTAAAAAAAAGTAAAATAAAAACAAAGTTTTACATTTTTTTATTTTTTTAAAAATAAAAAAATAGCTTCTTAAGCTTATGAACAATATAAGTAAAGAACAAAAAATAAACTTTAACGAATATTTTTTGACTTTTTATTTCTTAATGCAAGGGGGGGAATTCATCTCCATTGAATGTGATGACCATTGCTGAGGTTCGTAAGTATGGAGTGCCAGCGCATGAATCTGCTGCATTTCCTCTTGCAAGACGCCATAAACGGCTTGATGCGCTTGCATTAAGCGCATCCCGACAAATGTCTCGCTCACAACAATGACCTTAAAATGCGATTCCGATGCCTGCATTCGATGCATATGACTTTCGTTAATGACTTCCAGATGAATGGGAGCAAAGGCGTGTTCTAATTTGCTTTGAATATGCTGCGCAATGGACATGATGTGTTTCTTTATTTGAAATCAGATAGTCAAGCAAATTACATAAAAAAAGTAAAATAATCAAGTCTGTTGATAGCTTTTTTCCATTAAGGTTGGCTATACTTAGATGAGTTCATGACGCTTCAATCCAATATGTGATTATTCATAGATGTTATATCAACGTTTGTTGCTTTTGCTAACTTGCATCGGCTTGCTATACGGCTGCTCGACCACCATGCCCGATAATTTGAGTCTGCGTATTCAAGTTGTCGATATTGATGTGTCGATAAAAAGTACCTCGTTTGATATTGAAATTCATGATAAAAGAACCAATCCCGCCATCGTTGAAATTGTCTATTCTAGTAACCGAAAAAAAAACATTTTACCCAGATCTAATTTCATGGATGAATTGAAAAACACGTTTCAAAAAAGTTTAACCAACAAGGGCTATGACACCAGTGAACCGACTCAAGCCAAACTCAGCATTGTTGTCAACACCCTTAAGATGAAGGTCAAGCAAAGCAACCTCAAGCACACCATACGCACCAAAATTGCGCTGCAAGCCATTATCGTTCATCACAGCAAACGCTTTAAGAAGAGTTATCAACTCAAGACGAAGACTGAAGGCACGCTGGCTTTGAGTGCGACCGACATTAGAAACAATTTAAGTCGTCAGTTAAACAACGTCATTCGCAGCATGCTCAACGACCCTGAATTACACAAAGCCTTTAATAAAATTGAATAGGCGGCTGGGGGCAAATTTATCACTTTTAAATCTTCTACTGGTTTACATCGTTCTAGATCAAAGATATTCTAAAGACACGGGTTTCTTACGAATGATTTCATTATGCTGACTTCGTTTTCATGGACGGACTTAAAATGCTACCTCTCCTCTTTTAGCGTCTACTTTCATAAGCGCGTTTTAACCCTTTTTTTCTTGGGCTTTTCTGCTGGCCTACCTTATATGCTGGTTTTTTCAACTTTTTCATTTTGGTTACGCAAAGCGGGGGTAGAACGATCGACCATTGGCTTTATGAGCTGGATCTTACTCATCTATGCCTTTAAGTGGGTATGGGCACCTTTTGTTGACAGGTTGGCATTGCCTTTCCTCAGCCAACATCTGGGGCGACGCCGATCTTGGTTGCTGTTATCGCAACTTTGTTTAATGGGATCGATTGCAGTCATTTCGCTCAGCGATCCAAGCACAAACCTCACTCAACTGGCTATTTTAGCCATGATGATTGCGTTTAGCTCAGCCACGCAAGACATTGTGATTGATGCTTTTCGGATTGAAATTGCACCTGAAAATATGCAAGCCGCCTTGAGTGCAGCGTACATGGTGGGATATCGCATTGCCATGATTGTAGCCGGTGCCGGCTCTTTGTTTTTAGTGGGATCGCTGCAACCCGAAAATACCTATGTCTTGGCAGCGTGGCAATCTACATATCTCACCATGGCCGGGTTGATGCTCATTGGCATCATGACCACACTCTTGTGCCAAGAACCTGATGTCAATTTTGCAACCGCTCAATCTCAAACCAAAACCCTGCGAACCTTGCTAGAAAGTAAGTTTCCTCGGCAATTAGCCAACTTCTTGGTGTGGATGTATCAATCTTTCATCATGCCCTTTAAAGATTTCTTCGAGCGCTTCGGCTATTTATCGTGGGCTATTTTAATTCTGATATCATGCTATCGAATTTCGGACATCGTGCTGGGTGTTATGGCCAATGTCTTTTATGTGGACATGGGCTTTACGGAACAAGAAATTGCCGCCATCGGCAAAATTTACGGTCCGATTATGATTATCTTAGGGTCGGTGATTGCTGGTGCCATTCTGAGTCGTCAAAGTACTTTGAAAGTATTGCTCCTGGGTGCTTTTCTCAGCGCTATTACCAATTTACTGTTTATTGTGCAAAGTTACTTGGGACACCAGACCATGTTTTTAACTTTGGTCATTTCAATTGATAACTTAAGTGCGGGCATCGCTTTAGCTGCCTTTGTGGCTTATCTCTCGAGTTTGACCAGCCTTGGCTACTCAGCAACGCAATATGCGCTGTTGTCATCGATTATGATAGTGCTGCCTAAATTTGTGGCAGGCTTTTCTGGCGTCTTTGTTGAATATTTTGGCTATGAATGGTTTTTCTTCGGTACCGCCCTCTTGGGGATCCCAGTTTGCTTGTTGATTTTTTGGCTCATGCATCAACAAAAACTTCAGACGCGCGCGGTCGCCAACGCGACAACTTAAACAACCGTCATCGCTTGGCGTAAGGGGCTGATTAATCCCGAAAGTTGTTAAATTGCAAAGGTTGGTCAAGGGAGGTTTCTTTAAGCACCGCTATGGTGTTTTGCAAGTCGTCACGTTTTTTACCCGTGACCCGAACATGCTCGCCTTGGATCGCTGCTTGTACTTTTAATTTAGCGTCTTTAATGGTTTTGACGATTTTTTTGGCCAATGGCTGATCGATACCTTGCTTAAAATGGCAACTCAAAGTAAAGTTTTTACCACTATGAACCGCTTTGTCGTCCAATGCCATCGCCGCAGTATCAACGGCGCGTTTGACCAGATTATTACGCAGAATATCCACCATTTGCTGGCATTGAAAATCGGCTTCCGCTTTCATTTTAACCACATCATTGTCTAAATCAAACGCAGCATCAACGCCTCTAAAATCAAA
>JADHND010000084.1 GCA_016779685.1 Shewanellaceae bacterium
CTTTACCCTTGTAAGAGCCTGTAGTATGACTACGCGAGGCCGATATCGCAGTATTACCAAGAACTGTCACTTGGTGCTCTAATGTTTCGCTCTTCATAGCCGCCAAGTACTTCATATCAGACAACATATGATGATGAGCGTATTCGTCTGCGCTTCTTTCAACACGACCGCCCTCATAAATGGTGACATCATCAGCTAATTGAGCACGCGCAAGCTCTTTGTTACTTGTTTCTAACGCTTCATGAAAAGCTAATACAACTTTTGCAGCTGGGGTATCCAGCCCTTTAAGCATTCCTTTATCTTTTTGTTTATCACCATGAGCGTGAACTACAAAGCTAACCGTCATTAATAAAACGAGTAGTATATTTCTTTTTTTCATTTTCATTCTCTTTTCAGGTTTAATTTACAGGGCCGACAATACTAGTAAGCACTGCTGTTACAGATAAAATGGCAATAGCTACAAACATTTCAATTGAGATTGATTTGGATAATGTTTTTCTGCCATCACTATTTTTGAGCTGCGGGACTAATTTCAATTTATGTGTAGCGGCTATCTTCATTACGCAAATCACTAACAACAATTTAACTAATATGGTTTGTCCATAATTAGTAAATAGCAGAGCATCTAATCCACCCACCAACTGAATTGCCAATAATAAGCCAGCGATTAAGAGCAGACTTACCATGACACTAGCTTGTTTTCCAAACCTTTCCATCAATTGATAAAGCTTTTCGAATTCCAACTTATTGCAGGCTTTTTTAAGAGGGTAAAGGGCACCAAACCACCACGCCATTACAATGACATGCACCATTAATAGACCTTTTTCAAAGACCCCCATGACGGAAACGTGTCCAGCCAAAGTAAATGAATAAGAAAGAAAAAATAGACATATGACAAGCACGGCGTTTAAGACATATTTAGTAAGCTTCCAAACACAAAATTGAGAAGAAATTACTACTATCGCAACCCCAATCAGGCCAATCAAGCGCCATAGTGTGGTATCGCCTATTGACGAATCCCACATGATACTAATCATATCTAGGTCTAGCGCTCCTACTATTCCTTCTTCAACCATTGCGCCAGTGTTAGCAAAGAACCAAATTGCATTTGCTAGAAAAGCTATTAAGGCGGCAATAAGGGTTATCTGACTAAATGATCTTCTTTCTCCATTTTCCAAAGTATTACCGCCGTACACATTGCCAAAAAATGTATATCCAGCAATACAGGCAAAGCCAACGTAGAACGCAGTTTTCGTCAGCACTATGACCGTATTCCAGATATAAATTTCCATAGTAATTACTCTACTTAATTAATGAACCATGAAGCCAAAGTTGTCCTTCATCTTGTGACCATCTTTACCTAAGAAAGTGACATCTACGATGTAATTGGCTGGAGCCAACTGAGGTAGCTTCCATGAGAATTCACTGCTCGCTTCTTTTGAAGGTTGAAAGCCAAACTTTACTTTTTTTCCCTGCTTATTTTTTAACGATACTTTGACTAAACGCACTTCTTTACTGAACTTAAGTGTAAGTTCCTCTGGGGATGTCATTAACATTGCATTATCCGAAGGCGAACTTTTTTCAAGATTTACGTGTGCGAACACAGCGCTACTAATAACAACGCTGATTACCGCTAAGATTTTGATTAATGCTTTCATATTTACCTCTTTTAAAATTTATGGTTTAACGACTAAATTTAGCTTTTTGATAACTCTTGATTAAAGAAATTTATTTCTCTCTTTTTAACAATTGAATAAATAGCAGGCAGTACAATGAGAGTTAGTAACACTGCACTCGTCATCCCACCGACCATAGGTGCTGCGATGCGACTCATGACCTCCGAACCAGTGCCTGTTCCATATAAAATAGGTAATAGACCGATGATGATTGTTGCCACGGTCATCATGACAGGGCGTACACGCAAACCAGCGCCATGTAACAAGGCATCTTGATAATCTGCGTCAGAAATCTGTTCTGCTCGCTCGGTCGCTTTTTCCTTGAGATCTGTAAGAGCTTGATTCAAGTAAACCAGCATGATGACTCCAATCTCTACGGCAACACCTGCTAGCGCAATAAAACCAACACCTACAGCGACGGAAAAGTTAAATCCTTCCAAATACATTAGCCATAAGCCACCAATCATTGCCATAGGTAATGTCACGACAATAATGGCTACTTCGCTAAACGAGCGGAAATTCAAATAGAGCAAGATCAAAATAATGGCTAGCGTTAAGGGCAAAACAAATGTCAATTTTTCTTTTGCTCTTTCCATATATTCATACTGCCCAGCCCAAGAGATTGAGTAACCTGTTGGAATTTCTAGATTTTGCTCAAGGTACTCTTTAGCATTCTCTACATATGTCCCGACATCCACGCCTTCGATATCAATAAATGACCAGCCATTAATGCGAGCGTCTTCACTTTTTATTCCCGGAGCGCCATTCTCAACACGGATATCTGCTACATCTCCCAATGCGATACGCTGATCATTCGGAGTAATAACAGGCAATCTAGCGAGTTGCTCAGGCGAATCTCTATAGTCTTGTGGATATCTTAAATTGACAGGGTAACGCTCTTGTCCCTCCACAGTTTGAGTGACATTCATGCCTCCAATAGCCGTCGATACCACCTGCTGAACATCAGCAATATTTAACCCGAATCGACTCGCCTTTTCACGAGAAATATCTATCTTGATATAACGGCCGCCAGCTACACGCTCGGAATAAACCGATGCTGTTCCCTCTACCGCTGGTAACAATTGTTCAATTTGCTGACCTATTTCTTGAATCTTATCAAGGTCAGGTCCTGCTACCTTTATTCCAACAGGAGTTTTGATACCCGTCGCTAGCATATCTATCCGGGTTTTTATTGGCATCACCCAAGCATTTGTTAAGCCGGGTAATTTAACCAATTCATCAAATTCAGCTTTTAAACTTTCAGTGGTTACTCCGTCTCGCCACTGCTCTTGTGGTTTCAACTGAATGAATGTTTCAATCATCGTTAAAGGGGCAGGGTCAGTGGCGGTTTCAGCACGACCAACTTTGCCAAAGACGGTCTCGACTTCAGGCACTGTGCGAAGTAACTTGTCCGTTTGTTGTAATAATTCGCGAGCTTTACCAATGGATATGCCGGGGTAAGTTGTTGGCATATACATCAGGTCACCTTCATCCAATGGCGGGATGAATTCACTACCAATCTTATTAACAGGCCAAAAACCCACGGCGGTAACCAATAACGCAATTACAATGGTTGATTTAGGGAATTTCATAACCTGTCTTAACACAGGCATATACAGAGCGGTCAGTACGCGGTTCAATGGGTTTTTCTTTTCCGATATAATCTTTCCACGAATAAAATATCCCATAAGAACGGGAACCAGAGTTATTGCCAATCCAGCGGATGCAGCCATCGCATAGGTTTTAGTGTATGCAAGAGGGGCAAACATTCTTCCTTCTTGAGCTTCTAGAATAAAGACTGGTAAGAATGACACTGTGATAATAAGTAGACTGAAAAACAATGCTGGACCAACTTCACTTGCAGCTTTAGCAACAATTTGCCAACGGTTTTCATCCGTCAATGGCACGCCCTTTTTATTAAGAGCTTCCATGTGCTTGTGCATATTTTCAATCATTACAATTGCACCGTCCGTCATGGCTCCTATCGCTATTGCAATCCCACCTAATGACATAATATTGGCATTGATACCTTGCATGTACATGATGATAAAAGACACCAAAATTCCTAAAGGCAAGGTAATAACTGCGACAATGGAAGAACGTAGATGAAACAAAAATGCCGCACAAATTAGTGCAACCACAATTAGCTCTTCAATCAATTTATCTGATAGATTGCTAACCGCTCGTTCAATTAACTTAGATCTGTCATAAACAGGAACAACTTCAACACCTTCAGGCAAAGAGGCTTTTAATGATTCAAGTTTTTCTTTTACACCGTCAATTGTTTGCTGTGCGTTTTCTCCAAAGCGCATTACCACGACGCCCCCAACAACTTCGCCTTCACCATTTAACTCCGCTATCCCTCGGCGCATCTGTGGACCCAATCCAACATCAGCTATATCGCCAATACGCAATGGCGTACCCTGCTCATTAACGCCTAACGGTATTTTTTCGATGTCACCAACGGATTGAATATAGCCAGTGGCAGTTACCATGTACTCAGCTTCGGCCATTTCAACAACAGACGCACCTGTTTCTTGGTTACCTCTTTTCAGCGCCATTTGAACGTGAGTCAATGGTATACCGTAGGCTCGCAACTTATCTGGATCAACTTGAACTTGGTATTGTTTAACCATGCCACCAATTGCAGCGACCTCAGAAACTCCCGGAACCGTTTGAAGCTCGTATTTTAAAAACCAGTCTTGGATACTTCGCAACTGACTAAGATCATGATTACCAGATTTATCAGTGAGCGCATATATATAAACCCAGCCCACACCTGTTGCATCAGGCCCTAGCTGTGGTTTTGCTGCATCTGGTAAACTCGAAGCAACTTGACTCAAATACTCCAACACACGACTCCTTGCCCAATAAAGGTCTGTGTCGTCGTCAAATATGATGTAGACATATGAGTCGCCAAAGAACGAATAACCTCGAACCGTTTGTGCTCCCGGTACTGAAAGCATCGCAGTAGTTAAAGGAAAAGTTACTTGATCTTGTACTACCTGAGGTGCTTGTCCCGGATAACTCGTTTTGATAATTACTTGAACATCTGACAAGTCAGGAAGCGCATCGACAGGTGTATTTTTTAACGCAAATATTCCACCAAATGCGATGATAAGCGTGGTTAATAACACAAAGAAACGGTTACCCACTGACCATCTAATTATTGATTCAATCATTACTAATCTCCCTATTTAATGGTTCGAATGATCGACAACAGCTTTCTGTTCATGATTTGTCTCATGTTCGTCGCTGTTTTTTTCATTTGCTTCAAGGGAAATTTCAGTGATAACCAATTCATCTCTCACTTCAAACGTGAAAGTGACGTTGTCACCAACATTAAAGTCAGCTATTTCTATATTTTCCGCGACGATAAAATCCATCGTCGCAGCAGGTCTATCCCACTTCTCTATTGGGCCTCGACTAATATTGAAAGTGCGATTGCCTAAGGTTATTTCATTAATTAAACCTGAGACTGTTGCAGAGGATACTTCTGGCTGACTCATGATATGAATACCAGTTACTTCATATCCACTATCTTCGGTTTTAGACACCTCGAAGTGTAAAGATTGACCTGACTTTAAAGAGTCAACATCAACATTCTCAGCCACATTAAAGTCCATTGTCATTTCCGGCCAATCCCAAGCTTCAGCCGGGCCATGTGTAATATTGACCATACGATGTCCTGTCATGACGCTGTTTACTTCACCTTGCATCCAGATAGAGTTCGGCACCTCATCATGTGTCATACGCTTAAAGTCTGATGACTTACTTGATTCCGAATCAATTAGGAATTGAGCAGACGTAACAACAACATCATCTTCATTTAAACCGCTCAGAATCTCGATACTATCTTTATCAACTCGACCAATAGTTACCTCAATTGATTTAAACTGTCCGTCACCTAAGGCGAGGACGACTCTGTCTTGCTTGCCTGTGCGTATGACCGCTTCTTTAGGAACAATAATCGCACTGTCGGCTTGATTCGCATGGATCGAAACTTGTGCGAACATATTGGGCTTTAATTGAAAATCAGGATTACCAAATTTCAAGCGAACTCTAAGTGTGCGAGTTTTACTGTTTAATGCTGGGTAAACATAGTCAACCACACCTGTCCAATCTTCTCCGGGCAAGTAGTCTAGAGTCATCGATACTGGCAACCCTTCTTTGATAAGCGCTGCATCTCGTTCAAACACTTCAGCCTCTACCCATACTTGGTCAAGTTTGCCGATACTAAGCAAAGTATCTCCCGGTTTCACATAGAAACCTTCTCGTATCTTTAACCCATCTACAACACCTGCTTGAGGCGAATAAAAGGTAATTGTTTGTTGAACTTTTTTTGTTTGCTCTAGTTCTTTAATCAAGCCTGCTGAAAGTTGTAAGGCTTTAAGACGATCTTTAGCTGCCGTAACTAACGAGCCGTTATTGCGCTTTAAGGCGATTAACAATTCTTCTTGAGCATTAACTAACTGGGGAGAATATAAGCTGTAAAGGGGTTGACCTTTTTCTACAGGGTCACCCTCAGCCTTAACGTATAGTTTTTCGATCCAGCCATCAACACGTGGGTGGATATGAATTAGTTTATCTTCGTCATATTGTACATAACCCACCGTAGAGATTTCAGTGTGCATATTTTCTAGCTCAACAGGTGCGGTACGAACACCAAGATTATTCACCACATGAGGAGCGACCCTAACAGCACCGGGGCCGAAGTCATCAGTTGATGATTCATCTTCATACACAGGAATTAAGTCCATCCCCATAGGAGATTTACCGGGCTTGTCCCGGCGGTAGTTAGAATCCATCGGGGCAACCCAATAAAGCGGCTTTTTCTCTTCAGAATTTGTTTTCGGTCCTTCAGAGTTAGGATTTAGGAATAAACCCAATGTCCCAGCACCTATTGCTGCACCAATGATGATCGCGATAATTATTTTTGTATTAGATGACATTATTTCTCTCCGAATTTACCAGTGTGTGCGGGTGCTGATTTTGAATGTAAATGTGCGAAGAAATAATTGATACGAGTTACTGTTTTCAATGCATCAACATCTATTTTTAGTGCGGAAATTCTGGCATTAAGCATTGCGATTCTAGCTCGAACAACTTCAGAAAAATCACCATCATCGTTGGTATAAGCAGTCAACGAAGCTTCTGCGTGGTCGTGGGTTTGCGTAAGCAATTGTTCTTTATATATTGACTGCCTTTCTGATAGTCTTTTCAGCTGCCTTAGCTCTTTTTCAATTTCGCTAATCATTTGTTTTGTTAACAGCAATTTCTCTGTTCTGACAGCTTCTGTTTCCGCGATTGATGCGGCAACTTGTTTATCTTGTCTATTTTCAGTGAATAACGGTAAATCAA
>JADHND010000085.1 GCA_016779685.1 Shewanellaceae bacterium
AGGTCATGCAGGTGCTCAATATAATTTGGGCGTGATGTTTAATGAAGGTCAAGACGTACCCAAAAATGGTAAAGAAGCTTTAAAATGGTATCAGTTGGCTGCGAAGCAAGGTCATGCAGGTGCTCAATATAATTTGGGCGTGATGTTTGATGAAGGTCAAGACGTACCCAAAAATGGTAAAGAAGCTTTAAAATGGTATCAACTGGCTGCTAAGCAAGATCATGCCAATGCCCAATATAATTTAGGCTTTATGTATCAAGAAGGTCATGGCGTCCAGCAAAATTTTAAAGCAGCCTTTAAATGGTATCAACTGGCTGCTAAGCAAGGTGATGCCGATGCCCAATATAATTTAGGTTGGATGTATGATGACGGGCATGGTATTCCACAAAATGACAAAGAAGCAGTTAGATGGTACCTGCTAGCCGCCCAACAAGGACATTCAACAGCACAAAACAATTTGGGATGGATGTATCATGATGGGGAAGGCACAGCTAAAAACTTAGTTTATGCTTATATGTGGTTTAACCTCGCCTCTTATCATGGTTATGAGGATGCCACTGCAACCAGAGACAGTTTAAACACAACCCTGACCCATCAACAAGTGAGTCAAGCACAAGATCTGTCATCAACCTGTCTCAAGACAAAATACCAACAATGCGAATAAGCCGATAGCTGGATGCTCAGGGGATTGCCATTAAAGACGCTTAATGCGTCTTTTTGTTTTTCTAAACATCCTATCCTCATTTTTTATTCAACTCTTTTGAGCCTATTCATATCAATGTACTCAACCATCACTGAAGTGGCACATCATTATATATGAAAATGAAATATCGTTTTTTAGAGGCTTTACAAAAGAACATTTTTTAATTACGATAGAGATATTGGCTTAGGGACAGGGCGTGCCACTCGACCTGAGCGACCAGTGAACGTATATGCTCTTTAGCATATGCCTCAACTGCTGGCACAACAACAAACAAAGAAGACGCTTAATGCGTCTTTTTTGTTTGCCTTTACATAAAACCATCGGATCTAATCAACACGATGCATGTTGGCTCATTTTACCCAGTAGCAGCAAACGGATGGCGACCATAGGTGCAAGCATGGTTGGTGTGGCTTTGACATAGGGTGATATGGCTGTCGAGATAATAGATAAGACAGTACCTTTATCATGCACTTGTTCATTGAGTAGTTTTGTATGGGCTTCACGATACTTTGGGTCGTCATCAACAAAGTGTTTTAACTCATCTAAAAATGATGCTATCCATGCTTCAAACGTTTGGTGGCTTTGCTGGCTGCCCAGCGCACCTTGTAAAGATGCACGATAAGCGTTGACCCAAATATCAAACGCTTGGGTTTCGTCACGAGTTTTCAATAAATTTTTAATGTGTTTTCTTTGGAATGTCGGCAATTCATTTAATAACTCACGATTGCAATAGGTCATTATGTCCATTAGATCATCTCTTTGATGTATTCAGCAGATATACAGTGGGTGGTTTGATGCAGTCTAGCGTTGGTTTCTCTCAGTGCGCTAGCTTGAGTTTCAGGCGCGTAGGATCCAATCAATACACCCAGAATGCTGTTTAATTTTCTTGAAAAAATCACAGCACCAGATAAACCGGAGCGAGCTCTGGTGTTGATCAAAGCGTGTTTACTGACGATGGCATGTGATTCCAGTAAAATTTTAGCGCCGATTTCAGTGGTTTGATAAGTTAGAACTCGACGACCTTCAACACAATACGGATACCCAATCAGTTCAACGACATCTGCAACATCAACGTCATCAAAACTCCCAAGGGGCGCGAATGTATGTGGGAATGAAAAATCTGTGGGTGTTAAAATAGCTAACCCCCTAAAAGGATCGGTCGCACAAACGGTCGCTTGAATGTATTGAACGCTGTGATTGGTCGTATCTTGATATTGATTGATATCACCTAGATCAGTCATCAAGATAACCAACTCGTTCTGATCAATGTTGGATGGATGAATAGCTTGATGCGTCGTGACAATTTTATCCTTGGTGATAAAAAAACCAGTTCCTAGCATCTGAATCACTTTTTGACCGTTATCTTGCTTTTTTATACAGCCAATGGTGATGACTTGTTGGGTAAATATATTCATAGTCGTCTGTAGGTATCGCAACTTCTTCTAATATAGGCTTGATAACTGGGCAACAAGTAAAGACCTGTTTGCATCATTCATGTGATAAATTTGAATGCCAATTCCAAAGTGACTTCTAGGTTTAATTGAAGCAAGGGCGCTCAATCCCCATCAACATTCAAGCTCATCTGTGAACCAGCGTTGCCAGCCTTTATCTCATCATCAAAAACGCAACCAAATAGGTATTGCGAAGGGTCTGTGTCTTCTAAATGCAAAACCACGCTATCTTGGATGAGTTGAGCTTGTTGCTTTTGTTCATCGGTCATCTCGGGCTTTATCGAGATGAGATTTTGATAATCTTGATGATTGATATTAATCAAGTACTGAAAATTGTTCTCTTGAGTCATGTTCAAAGCGATGTGAAACAAGGTGTTTTGTTGTCTTTCATCCATACCAGTTAGAATACAGCTATCGTGTGCGAGGAACCCTAATAAGTCTTTATTCAAAGTATATAGCAACATATCATAACAAAATATTTTGACTTGATTGTATCCTGGGGATTCTTGTTTCTTAATATAGGTATCTACATAGTAAAGAAACTTCGTCTTTTCTCTAAAGGTGATATCCAATTTACAATCCCATCGATCACCATAAAACTGACTCACTAACTTGTTAAATTCAAGATTGGAAAACTGAATATGCTCTTTTAAATCATCTAATGAATCTCTAGCGCTTACTTTTCTAGTAGAGATATCTTGCTCAATATGAAGAATATCTTGTTCAATTTTATCGTGAGCCACTTTATTACTCGAAAGTGATACCACTTCTTTTTCCAATAAGCTGATTCTTTCAATCAATCGAGAGTACTCATCTAATGCACCACTTCTGCTTAAAGATTCAAGAAGATGGTCTCTTTCTACTGCTAATTTTTTTAAATGGTCTTTATCACGCTTGAGTTGTTCACTACCTTGTTCTATCGATTTATGAATGCGTTCCTTTCTAAAATTATATAATTTCACATGAAACTTTTGTGCGGATTCCACTCTCTCTTTCACGCACTCAGGAAAGAAGATTTGGGCTTCCTGATACAGTTGATTCACCGTAGAAAAGTCTACATTTTCAGATTTCAAATGTTTTAAAGCTGTTTTATTCTTGCGTAGGGTACGCTCATTAGAGGATACAGCATTACGCAAATCGTTTATTTCATAGGTTAATTCATCAGCCTGTTCTTGCAATTCGCTATAGATTGGAGAAATCTTGAAGCTTTGTTTCGCGTCTTTCAATCTCGCTATCTCGACATGATATTGATTGATTTGTTCTTCATTGTCGTCAATGTAATTTATTAATTGCTTCTTCGTATTTGTCAAAACTGCGTGGCTGTCTTTTAAACTTTTATAAACATAATGCTCATCAAACAACACATCTAATAAGGATAAGTTTGTGATCATTTGACTATGGTCATATTCACCTTGAGCTTGCTGAAACGTTGCAGATTTATAGTAAATATTGCTATCTATATATCTTCTAGCAAAGCAATTAAACAATTGCCTAAAACTCATGTTGAATCTATTGTTATGGTCGGAAACCAATAAACTTTTTAGTTGATTGGTATAATCTTTACTTGCAGAAGACTCGACATACTTGACACCATCAATATAATATTCTTTCTGAGAAAAGTTTTTTTTAAATATGCGTTCAATGCCATCCTTGTCTTGGATATGAAGAAAAAAAGTACCGTAATTTGCTAAAAACTTTTTCAGTTTTTTGCCGCTGGTATTGGAACTAAAGCTCGCACCCAATATGAGGTGGATTAAACTTAGAGACATACTTTTACCAATGCCATTGGAAGACTTATTCTTATCTGTGCTTTTTTTTAGACCAACAATCACAGACAAGCCTTCATTGAAATGTATGCTTCTAAACTTAGGATTATCTGAGTACAATTTTATGAGTTTCATCATCTATCTCTACTTTGCCGATGGTAAACAAAAACACCAAACACAAACTTAAATTTTCAGGGGTGACTTTTTGAGCATAAACCTTGTTTAAGTCATCAAGTAATTCATAAAAAGAAGCATATGAACCACCATTGTCTATAAGTACCTTAGACACAAAGGATGCCACACAAAATAACGAGTGACTGAGATTGGTTACTTTCGATGGTAAAATCAACTTTTTCTCCCTATTTCACATATTTCAAACTGCGCAGCGATAATCGTCCATATTGAATCGATAGCATTGGGATTGATCTGGTCATGGTCAAGTTTACTTCTAAGATCATCAAAAAGATGTTTAATTAGTTTAGGAAACTCGATCCCAATTTGAACTGCACATCCATGTAAATCTGAAATAGATGCTTGATTTAGATTAATTTCTATGGATGATGTACTTTGTCTTTTTTTTAAATGGATGGCTTTGACCAATATTTTGGCGTAAATCTCTTTGACGAGGGCATCGATTTTCAATCGATCCACTTCATTTAGCAGGTCTAGATTGTGAGCATTCTCAAGACCGGTTAATATTTTTCGATATAACAGGGGTAGTTCCTGAATCGAGTTCAGCTTCAGTTTTTCGTGCACGTTCGTTAAACCTGCATCGAAGTCAAAATCTAAATCTGGGTTATAATTTTTAATCAGGTGTTCAATCACCATTTGCAGAGTTTCTTCTTTGGTATAACGGGGCACTTCTTTTAGGTTTTGGAAATAAGTTTGATATAATTGTGCTACCTCTGTGACATGAAGCTGTCTAATATCGTTCAAAAGATCCGATTTATCATATAGCTTTTCTTGTAAGTTCCCTATAGAAAACTCTGATGCAATCGCTGCTAAAGAAGACGCACGATGCTTAGGCTTTTCGATCAGATACAGCATCCTAACTTCATAGCCCTCAGTGCCCTCAATTTTTAACACCTTTAGGCTGTGCTTAAGCTTTTCTAAAGATTGGGCGGCGGTCACTTGGATAAACACTTTCTGATCAGTGTCCACTAAATCTATATAAGGTGTATTGGCGTGACTTGTATTGGCATTTTTTAAGTTGTATCCCCAAATATCGTTTAAAACATCGCGGAAGAAATCTTCTGCATAAATATTGAGTGAAAGGTCGTTAAATCCTTGAAAGGTTTTTATATCATGAGCTAAACGATTTAGCCATGTGGTAATTTGTTGAATATAGTGGACATGTTGTCTAAGCTGAGTGGACATATATGAAAGCTTTTAAAAAGTCACTTTTTTTCAGGTTAACATAATCGCAATGTGAATAAAATAAATAAGATGCATACTTTACAATTCATTCACACCGAATGAACAAGTGACCATCAACTTGCGATTCAACTGAATCATTGGAGATGGTCGTTATGCAGCAACCGTTGAATGAACCAGTCGTAAAGCAATCAGATATGAAAATAACATTAAATCTTTACATTGAATGTGAAAAACCATACAATTTGTTGATGGCTTTGGGGGAGCGTGCGCCACTCGACCTTAGCGACAGATAAACTCGAATTGCTCTTTAGTTCTTTGACGACATCAGATGGCCACAACAACCAAGTAAAAACAAAGAAAAAAAAGAAGGCGCTTAATGCGTCTTTTTGCTTTTCTGGCATTCTCTTGTCTAATCAAAGTGTGTAGTTTATTCCGAGACTATGGCTCTGATTCATTTAGATCAAATAAAAATTAAAAATAATTTAAAATTTAATTTACAAAAAAAATGATTGCGTTATGATATGGCTATTGGCTTTGGGGGGGTGTGCCACTCGACCTTAGCGACCAGTGTACGTGTTAAGCGCTTCTACCTTAATGCCGAAACTGCTGGCACAACAACAAAGTAAACATGTAAAAAGAAAGAAGACGCTTAATGCGTCTTTTTGCTTTTCTGAATCTCATATCCTCATTTTTTTATGCATCTCTTTTGAATGTATTCATTTTGAAGTGCTGGTTCATGGCATCGATTCAAAGCTAAAACTTGTTACCCCTGATGTCAATCAGACGACAGGCTTAAACACGCCAAATGCACTTAGTTGTAGCTCATAATGCGTTAAGTAAGTTCAAGCCTGCTGAGGTGCACTTTAAATGACATCGGTTTACCCATCATCTGAATCAAAACTCATGGCTGTGGTGACTATTAGGGCCACTGTGGTTCAACATCGAGGGCAAGACCTATACATCAGGGCAGGCTGAAAATGACACACTTTTGTAATCATTTTGTTTAAATTGTTTTTTTATCATTGAAAATAGAAAATACTCTGTTATTATTATGTCATCTTTATATATTCTAATTAGAAATCAAATCATGCCAAAAATCTATAATCTCAAAGAGTCTATTACCTTAAACATGGATATTGATGAAGAACGCAAACAGACCATTATCCGTGAAATTAAAGCAAAACTTGAACTCAATAAAAGAATAGCTTGTTCAAACAGCATCTCTTTCTTAAAAAGAATTCACAACGCCTAAAATAACAATTCAAATGGTTTTTCAGTATGGACTTTCTATGTTCAGGGTTTTCTGATAAGACAATTTCAGCCCTCATTTCGCATTTTTTAGAAGAAGACATTGTTGATGTCTTCGAAAAAAAACAAATTCAATATATTTATAATTATCTTCAAGATTTAAATTGCCAGTACATTTTACTCGAACCGGAGTTTTTTGATGATTTGTATCTTGAAGATTATCAGAATTCAGCCATTAAGTACCTTGATAATAAAAATATCTGTTGTGCTAGGCTGCATTTCTTTTCAAAGCAAGACGATGATTTTGAAATCAGCCATCAAACCATTTCAGACTATTTAAAACAAAAAACAGATGAATACGAACAGAACCT
>JADHND010000086.1 GCA_016779685.1 Shewanellaceae bacterium
AGCAAGATGGCATTAAAGGGGCGGAAATGCTCGTACCGTTGGTGTTTTCTGTCATTATTGACACGGTGATTGTGCAAAGTATCACCTCGCGGTGGTTGGTGAAACTGCTCAAGGTTGAATCGCAGCGATCGAAACATATTTTTATTTTTGGTGCTAATGTGTTTGCCCGCACGTTTGCTTTAGAACTAAAGGCAAAAGGCATGAAAGTGACGTTAGCAGATCCAAACTGGGAAAATACCTCGGCGGCTCGGATGGATGGCTTAGAAGTTTATTATGGCAATCCTGCTACAGAATCAACTCGTTGGCGCATTAAATTCACCAGCTTTGGTAAAGTCTTTGTGCTGTCGCCTTACCATCAGCTTAATTTGTTGATCATCTATTTTTTTGAAGATATGTTGGGATCGAAGCGAATTTTTTCTTTGGTGTCGCTTGAAGAACAATCACGGCGACAGCGCTATAAAACATCCGCTGAAATGGATGACTTGTTTTCGGGGATTTCTTACCAGCAATTGAACCGAGCGATGAAGCAAGGTGGACAGATTAAAACCACTAGGATGACCGAAAACTTTACGTATGCGGATTTTGAAGCCGGCATCTCTCAAGCGTATGTGCCCTTAGTGTTGTTTCAAAAAAATAGCTTTCGACTCATTCGTAGCGCTCAGTTTAAAATCGCTGCTGGTGAAGAACTGATGTATTTGCTGTTACCCGACTCAGTAGAACATCAACTACCTTAGTTTAACCCTAGTTGGCCTTGTGATTGAGGTTGCCACCCCGCAACAAGCGAAGCGCCTTGCTTGAAGGAGGGAACCATTCAAGTCAGGCGCTGCGATTGATGTCACCGTTTCGCTGATTAGCTCTTACCGGAGGTTGTTTTCTTTGCTTTGGGTTTCGGCTTGGGCTTGGGCTTGGGCTTGGGCTTGGGCTTGGGCTTGGGCTTGGGCTTGGGCTTGGGTTTTGTGGTACTCTGTGCTTGGAGGCTTTTAGGATCAAAGTCATCTACATTGATGGTATTTAAGCGATGCTTTTCAGCTTCAATCAGCATGTTAGCTTCATCTTTATTGAGTACTTCCAGCTTTAAGCCCAAGGCAGCAATTTCATCTAAGAATCGAAATTGTAGCCTTTCTTTGGACGCTTTAGCCACTTTTTTAAACAAGGTTTCAGCATTGATGATACTGGTCAATGCGACTTCTTGTAAGCCGATGGCATTGTTAGGGGTCGGGGTAAGGTACACATGCTCGCCTAGGCGTGTACGGCTATGACATGGTGTTTGCAGAATGTTCGAAATTTCCTTGTCGAGTCGATCATGTGGTGGTTTTAGCGGTGTGCCATAAGGGAAAATGATTTTACCCAGCACCCATGCCACCCCACGCTGTGGTAGATTATCAAGTAAAGCGACGATTGAGCATTGCGCCTTATAAAGACTGTCTTCAATCGCGTATTGCGCCATGGGGCGAGAATCTTCATTGCGCCCATCATCGTTGTAATGCTTGAGCACCCCTGAACACAAATACAAATAGGATAAAATATCGCCGAGACGGGCTGAGGTCTTCTCTTTTCGCTTCAACGCACCACCAAATAACACCATGCAGGTATCGGATAGAAAAGCCAGATTGCTGCTTAAACGGTTCATTTGTTTGTAATAGGGTTTGGTGAAATCTCGAAAGGGTGCATGGGTAAATTTAGAGCCCGTTAACCCCAAAAATAGGCTCCGGAAGAGGTTGTTAATCACAAAACTGACGTGACCAAACAGCGCCTTATCAAAGCTGTGCAGGGCTTGTTTCTCATTGCTTAAATGGGCTGACTTCATTTCGTCGAGCACATAGGGGTGACAACGAATCGCCCCTTGACCGTAGATGATCATGTTGCGGGTTAAAATATTAGCGCCTTCGACGGTGACCGCAATAGGCGCTGATTGATAGGCTCGGCCCAGGTAGTTGTTGCTGCCTAAACAGATCCCCTTACCGCCATGAATATCCATGGCATCAATCAAGCAGCTCTGCAATTTATGGGTCAGGTGATATTTGACGATAGCACTTATCACGGATGGTTTTTCACCTAACCCTAAGCCTGTTGTGGTTAATTCATTGACCGATTTCATAAGGTAAGCATTGGCGCCAATACGAGCTAATGGCTCTTGAATGCCTTCTTGAGAGCCGATGGGGATTTTAAACTGTCGGCGAATGCGGGCATAGGATCCTGTCGCGAGCGCCATCGCTCGTAAGCCCCCTGCAGAGTTGGATGGTAAGGTGATGCCTCGGCCAACGGATAAACATTCAACCAACATCCGCCAACCTTGCCCAGCCATGTCTTGGCCGCCAATGATGTAATCCAAGGGTAAGAACACTTCCGTGCCGGATGTCGGTCCATTTTGAAACATACAGTTGAGAGGTAAGTGACGGCGACCTATGTTCACACCTTTGATGTCGGTCGGTACTAAGGCACAGGTGATCCCGATATCGACTTTGTCACCAATGAGGCCATCGGGATCTCGTAGTTTAAAAGCCAGTCCTAAGAGTGTCGCGACCGGCGCTAAGGTAATATAGCGTTTGTTCCAAGTCAGCTTCATGCCTAAGGTGTCTTTGCCTTCCCATTTTTCCCGACAAATCACGCCAAAATCAGGAATAGAGCCAGCATCACTGCCTGCTTCAGGGCTGGTCAAAGCAAAACAGGGGATTTCTTCACCCTTGGCTAAGCGTGGCAGATAGTAGTCGCGTTGTTCTTTGGTGCCATAGTGTTGCAACAGTTCGCCCGGGCCCAGAGAGTTGGGAACGCCTACCGTCGAAGCGGCCACAGAACTGATGCCAGAAAGTTTTTGTAAGACGATACTTTGAGCGTAGGGAGAAAAATCGAGCCCACCGTATTCTTTTTTAATGATCATGGCGAAGAACTTTTCTCGCTTGATGAAAGCCCATACATCGGGTGGTAAATCAGCCAATTGATGGGTGATTTCGAATTCATCTAACATGGCACATAATTGTTCTACTGGCCCGTCAATAAACTCTTTTTCCGCGGTAGAGAGGCGCGGTCTAGGGTATTCGTGCAAAGTTTTCCAATGGGGCGTACCACTGAATAATTCCGCTTCCCACCAAGTGGTTCCTGCATCAATCGCCGTTTGTTCGGTTTCGGACATTTCGGGCATGATGCTACGGTAGATTTTTAAAGCAATACGGCTGATAAATTGTTGACGGATCCATGATATGTTAAAAACAACCGCAATCACACTAAAGACAATCCAGGAGATATGTCCGATGATACTGAGTTCAGTACCCACGATGAGCAGCAGTGCAATACTGATGGTGGATGAAAAAAGAGAGAATCTAAAATATGCTAAAGTGCAAAGCGTAACAACTAAAGCGAGCGACCATATTAATGTAACCACGATTTTTCTCCCTGTTTGCGTAATATTCTGTTATTAGGTATAGACGAATATTGACTGGTCTGACCTAAGAACTTACTTCGAATTTGCATAAAATGCAAACAATTATCCTAATTATGGCACAATATTTCCGGATGTGCGTAATGGCTGTGATGATGAATGAGACTTCGCTGAAATAGGGGTATATTCTTGAAGTTGCATTTCCCAGAGAGTGCTGCCATCGACGATGAAAGCTGCTTGGATCGTTAAGTAAGCATAAGCTGGATAAATCCATAAGTAGGTTGCTTTGTTTGGAGCTGAACCCTTGACTTTAAATTTTAAGCATAAATAGTCACCATCTTTTAACTCAATGGTTTCTTCACCCACATAGACAAAGGTGTACTTTTTAATGCGATCTTTCACAATCATGTTGTATGAGAATGTTTTCTGCTGGGGTTGATTAAACATATCTAGGCGCATTTGAAGTTGTGCTAACAGCGGTTCTTGAATCTTCTTCATGTATTTTATGACGGTTTTTTTTTGATTACGTTCGATGTAAATTTTCTTGGCTTTGGCATCAAATTGAATAAATTTTTCGTAGGGCTTGCCAGTGCCATCACGGGTGTGTTCAAAACTTAAATTGTACAACCAACCTTGCTTGAACTTGAATTCGTTGGAGATAGATCGCTCATCCCACAGCCAAAAGAAGGACATGCGGCTACGAAAAGCCAACCGATAGCGCTGCTGGTCAAGGTGAGTTAAATCATAATGCCCATATCCTAAATGAAGCCCTTTATAATATAGATAAAAACTCGCTTTAAAGGTATCAAGGGGGGCAATGGTGGCATGGCTGGGGACGCTATATAGGAGTAGCCAACCTAACCATAAGATTAGGTTGGCTTTGTGTAGTACTGACAACGATAACATAGCTAGTGTTTTATATCACAAAAGGTGATTTCAGGTAGGTGATCCTCGCGTTTCGCTTTTTGTTTAGGCAGCCGTCCGAAAGCAGTTTGAGCAATTTGCGCCCAATCGTTGTGATCGGTTAAGACCGCTGGCAGCGTGACCGCAGAGGAGTCTGCTATCGCTAAATTACAGGACACACCATTGTCAAAGGTATCGTTATTGTTATAATCGATAGCCAATGATCCCAATCTGTCGTTGAGTACTTGGCTGTTTTCGTTGATGTTATATTGATCAATGTCTTGGCCGCTACCGTTAGAGAAGTTGATGTATTGGGTTTGTGTCGATTCCCAAATAAATCGGTTAACTTGCGCATGACAGCTGTTTTTAAGTTGAGCCACCAGCATCGACACATCAGGTAGATTTTGTGCGTAAGCATAGTTCATCACGCTATAGTAGTTGGGTTTGAAGTTGACATGTTCATGGCCGCCATGCTTTAAACCAAAGTTATGCCCCAGGGTATGCATGATCGCACTCACTTGAGTACCCACAATGTCTTGCTCGGTGACTTGTTCTTGATCCAGACGGCCCAAACCCACAGCAAATGATAAGGCTTGACCTTTGTCTTTAGCCAACTCTGCCATACCCATCGCAGATTCAGGATTGGTGGAAAATTGATACCCAATTAAACCATAGTGAAAGACTGGAGCTCGTCTTGGATCTAAATTTTCATCACGGTAATAAGTCAGTGAATGCACACTGTCCTGGTGATATAAATATTGCATGTATTTTGAAAAAGTTAACTCGTTACCACCGGGTTGGCTTGGCAAACCTGTGTGGGATTTAGAATAGAGATTAAACTGATGGCGATTGATGCTATGTGGCTTATCATCGCTGAATAAGGTGCCGGTATCAAAATGAATTTTAATAGGAAAAGTTAGATTTGCTGGGCTGTATTTTTCAAATATGTCGGTGATTTGTTTGAGTGCTGCGTGACGGGGGCGCATGAGGTTGGTGACTTTCTCAGGGAAAAAGGATCCATCCCGCATGAAATCCAGTTGCACAAAGACATCTGTTTGTTGTGGCCGTGCACCCCATGCATGGTATGGAAGGCCATTGTAGAATTGACATTTTTCTTCTTTACAGTCCGGAATATTGTCTTGGTCTAAGTCATCGTTGCAAAGTGCTGCTTCAATGTTCAAAACATCGTTGGTTAAGGTTGCGGTTAAGTTGGTGTGCCCTGGGGTCTGAAATAAACTGATCGACCAATCGTCAATGGTGTTGGTGTCTTGGTAAGGCATGCGGCGAGCGATGGAGGTCACTCGGGTTGGGTGGTTGAAAGAAGGCACTGCACTGGTGCTGAGCCACTGTGTTGATTGCAAAGGTGTTTGGGTATTGGTGCCAAACCGAACAAAATCGATGGATTGCCCGTCTGTTTTTCGAATCAGCTCAATAAAACTGGCTTCATGTGACCAATAAAAGGTGAGATTATTGTTCAGAATACGAATGATATTGTCAAAGTTAATGGCCAATGCTTGTTTGACGATAGTTTCATGTTGCGCCATACCATTCGGATTGGGTGTATGCTTTTGGATGAGTCGATTCGTAGCTGATTTCACGATCAAATGTTGCCCAGGTGCGACTGAACTTTCTACTGGAAAATCAAACTGCATCGGAATGCTTTGAACGTCCTCGATATCGGGTGTGAGGTCACTTTTGATGGCATGGGTGATGAACCAATAATCTTTGAGCTGAATGGTCTGGTTGGTGGGATTGTAGAGCTCGAACCAGACGGTATCAGAAAAGTGCTCGGGTTCACTGATCTCGGTGATCAACAGATGGTCAATAACCTGTTGATTGGAGACGGCAGGATCTGGTATTGGGCAGTCTAAGTAGGGGTCATAGGTTGCTACGGGGTTGACCAGTGGGGTTGAGTCATTAGGCTTATCTGTGGTGGTCGTGGCATTCATAACGTCGTTGTTATCTTCGCAGCCTGTGCTAAGAAGAGCTGCACCGATTAGACCTAATAACCAAGTTTTTTTCATGGGACACCTTTTAAAAACCATAACGATCTAAGATTAAGTATAGATGAAAACAAAAAAAATGCAGATAATGGCTGGGTGAGCTTAGCACCAGCGCTTGGTTGAGCGCTGGTGCTAATAAAAGGGCTACTTTTTCTTTTTAATGGGCAAGTGCCCGACTTCTTGACTGTTATGAAAGGTTTTTGAACGTTTTGGAGTTGGTTTACGCTTGGCTTGAGAGGGTTGCTGGCGTGCGGACTTCGATCCGGATGGTGTGACTTTTGGGTTTGACTTTGTCTTTTGAGGGCGCCCTTTAAACGTTGCGGGTAAGGTTGCGACGGTGTCAAAATTGTCCACTTGCTTCAAAAAAGACCGCAGTTGTAGGTAAGACCCCCAGTCTTTAGGGCCCACGTAGGCAATGGCTAATCCCGTTGCCCCAGCTCGACCCGTACGACCAATGCGGTGGACATACTCTTCTGCATGCTTGGGTAAGTCAAAATTGAACACGTGCGAGACTTGAGCTAAGTCTAAACCGCGGCTGGCAATATCGGTGGTAATTAAAATTTGGTATTGGCCTCGACTAAAATCATCCATGACTTGATGTCGCTTCTGTTG
>JADHND010000087.1 GCA_016779685.1 Shewanellaceae bacterium
TCACTCAAGTCGCTGGCTCTGATGCCAGGGTTTTCTGCCAGCATGATGAATGTATTTATTGCCCGTGATTTGTACCCGAGTCAACTGGAGGGAGATGAACCTGAGCCTATTGAAGCGGTGCTGTTTGATTTGAATGATCCTGCTTCATTGCTCAATCATCCTCATTTTGCCGATGCACGTTCTATTGCGGCTTTCTTTTTAGCGCAGCGCTTTTTACGTCTTGATATGACGCTGGAGTAGCTCATGCCTTCCTTAGATTTACAGCATATTTTGGATGCCTTGCTTCCAGAAATAGAAGCTGCCGCTAAAAAAATACGTCACATTTATACAGCTGACTTTGACGTCTGGTACAAAGAAGATGGTTCGCCAGTGACTTCAGCTGACATGGCGTCAAACCAGCATATTACGCAAGCCCTCACCGCATTGACGCCTGATATTTTGATCGTTTCAGAAGAAAGTCCATTATCACCAGCACAGCTGAATTCGACCAACACCTACTGGCTAGTTGATCCTTTAGATGGTACGCGAGACTTTGTGGAAAAAACTGGTGACTTCTCAGTGGTGGTGGCTCTGATATATCAGCATCAACCTGTACTAGGGATTGTGTATGAACCGATGACAGACACTGTTTTTTATGCTTTGAGGGGGCATGGCGCATTTGTAAAATCGCCACAGTTCGGGCTGCAATCTATGCAATTGCAACCTGCGCAGCAGCCGACCTCAGAGATTCGGTTGATAATCAGTGGTCGAGAATCTGAAGATCGTTATCGACAGCACCTACACCCTGATTATTCGTATCAATTTATTAAAAAAGGCAGTTGTGCACTCAAATGTTGTTGGGTAGCGCAAGCAGAAGCAGATTGTTATCTTCGGTTTGGCACCACGAGTTTTTGGGACACCGCCGCGGCACAATGTCTCATAGAGGAAGCAGGTGGCATAGTCTGCGGACTCAATTGGCAACCGTTAACCTATGATTTAAGCACGGGCTTGCACAATCCTAAGTTTATGGTGTTGGGTGATACTTCCCTACCTTGGGCACATATTTTACAAATACCGGCTCAGACTGGTTAAACGAAACAATTCATTGTTTGAATAAGTTTGCAAACTCTATAAAGGGTTGTAAAATAACAACCACAATGTAGGTTGCATGAAGCTATTGTAGGTCGATAATAGCATGATGCGTTCTTTATGGAACGCGAGATAAAAATAAGAAGGAGTGTTTATATGAAAGTAGCGGTATTAGGCGCAGCCGGTGGTATTGGGCAAGCATTGTCTTTGTTGTTAAAAAACCATTTGCCAGCAGGCACCACGTTAGCCTTGTATGATGTTGCACCCGTCACGCCCGGTGTGGCGGTCGATTTAAGTCACATTCCTACAGGGATTGAGGTCACAGGTTACGCTGGGGATAATATTGAACCAGCACTGGTCGATGCCGATGTGGTGATGATATCGGCAGGTGTGGCTCGAAAGCCTGGCATGGATCGAGCTGATTTGTTTAACACCAACGCGGGTATTGTACGTTCTTTAATTGAGCATTGCGTCAAGCATTGCCCTAAAGCTTGTATTGGTTTAATTACCAATCCCGTTAACACCACGGTAGCGATAGCAGCAGAAGTGCTGAAAAAAGCAGGGGTATACGATAAAAATAAACTCTTTGGCGTGACAACTTTAGATGTCATTCGCTCAGAAACATTTGTGGCTAATCTGAAAGGGAAGGCACCAGAGGCCATGTCTGTGACCGTGATTGGAGGTCACAGTGGCGTGACTATCTTACCTTTACTGTCTCAAATCAAAGAAGTGAATTTTGATGATGCAGAGATTCAAGCCCTAACCACCCGTATTCAAAACGCGGGCACTGAAGTTGTCGAAGCCAAAGATGGTGGTGGTAGTGCGACTTTATCTATGGGACAAGCTGCATGCAGGTTTTGTTTATCGTTGCTAAAAGGTTTACGTGGTGAAAAAAACATTGTTGAGTGCGCGTATGTCGAGGGTTCAGGCGAGCATACGGTGTTTTTCGCTCAACCTGTTGTGTTGGGTCAGCAAGGTGTGGCTGAAATATTAAGCTATGGTTCTTTGTCTGCCTTTGAAAAAACCAGTCTTGAAGCCATGCTCTCGACACTTAAAGCCGATATTCAAAAAGGCATTGACTTCGTTAAGTAGCTTGTCGCAGCGACAGCATAGCATTAATGCTGTCGTGCTAAACATGAATAAGCTAAGCCTATGAGGGCTTCTTTAGCGACTGACTCGGGCAAGTCATGAAGGGCAGCTGTTGCCAAGTTGATTTCCTGTTCAGCTTGCGCTTGCGTATAAGCTAAGGCACCGGATTTGATCAGCAACCGTTGAACTGTTTCCACTTCATGGCATTGTCCGGACTCAATCATATCAGTGAGAACCCTTTTTTCTGAAGGTGAGGCAGCCTGCATTGCATAAATAAGCGGCATTGTCATTTTTCCTTCCGCCAAATCAGCGCCTATATTTTTACCTAATGTTTCGGTCGCGGCGGTGTAATCTAAGACATCATCCACGATTTGAAAGGCCATGCCTAAATGGCGACCATACGTTTGACAAGCTTGTTGCTGATCTGCTGAACATTGATTTAATAGACCGCCTAGCTGAGCAATGGCTTCAAATAAGGATGCTGTTTTGCAGTAAATCGTATGGCGATAAGCCGCTTCGGTGGTGCTCGCATTATGGGTATGGGTTAATTGCAGCACTTCGCCTTCTGCCAATATATTGGTGGTATCAGCGAGAATCTTAATCATCGTTAAATCATTCAATTCAGTGATAAGCTGAAATGCTCTGCTGTACATAAAGTCGCCGACCAAAACACTGGCACTGTTGCCAAATTCAATGTTGGCGGTTGGTTGACCGCGACGCATATTCGCTGTATCAACCACATCGTCATGCAGTAAGGTTGAAGTGTGAATGAGTTCAACGATGGCGCCCAGGCGGATGTGTTGATCACCTTGATAGCCATGCGCTTGTGCCATGAGCAAGCTCAGCATCGGGCGAATGCGTTTGCCACCATTTTGGGTAATATACCATCCCAGTTGTTGGATTAAAGCAACATTAGAGCGCAATGCAGTATGAATTAGATCGTTGACTTTTTGCATGGGAGCAGCCAACAGCGTCGAAATAGCCGAGAGGTTCATGTAGATGACCTTGTTTCAGGTAAAACCTGATCATGAGAAGAGATAATAAGTGTATTCTACATAAAAAAAGAAGCCATATTCAAGCATGATTTAACTGTTTTATTTTGTTGCAATTTTAGATATTTCACTTGATTCCTATCACGGTTTAACGTAAAATCCGGTCATTGTTATTAATTTTTATGCGCTTAGTGGTGAAATAGCCAAAAAGTGCTTATATAAGTGGAGTAAATGGCTATGTATGCTGTTTTCCTAAGTGGTGGTAAGCAACACAGAGTGGTTGAAGGCCAGACGCTAAGATTAGAAAAGTTAGACATTGAAACGGGATCTAACGTTGAGTTTGATCAAGTTTTACTCGTTGCAAATGGTGACGACATCAAGGTAGGTGCACCTTATCTTGCTGAAGGCAAAATTGCTGCAACCGTCGTTAATCACGGTCGTGGCGACAAAGTGAAGATTATCAAATTCCGTCGTCGTAAGCATTCGCGTAAGCAAATGGGGCACCGTCAGTGGTTCACGGAAGTGAAGATTACCGGTATTAACGCATAATTTTAGAGGAAGTTATTTATGGCTCATAAGAAAGCTGGTGGATCGACTCGAAATGGCCGCGACTCCGAAAGTAAACGCCTTGGAGTAAAGCGCTTTGGTGGTGAATCTGTTTTAGCGGGTAACATTATTGTTCGTCAACGTGGAACCAAGTTCCATGCTGGTACAAACGTAGGATGTGGTAAAGATCACACTCTGTTTGCGACTGCGAATGGTAAAGTTAAATTCGAAGTAAAAGGTGAGAAAAAACGCACATTTATAAGTATTGTTGCTTAATTCTCCTTGATTACTGAAGAAAACCCCGCCATGATGGTGGGGTTTTTTAGTTTTATGGCTCGCCTAACTGAGGCAGCATAAGAAAATGTGGTATTGAAACAATTGGAGTCAACCATGAAGTTTGTAGATGAGGTGCTCATTCGCGTTGAAGCTGGCGATGGCGGTAGTGGATGTGTTAGTTTTCGCCGAGAAAAGTATATTCCCAAAGGGGGACCTGATGGTGGTGACGGCGGCGATGGCGGTCATGTCTATTTGGTTGCGGATGACGGTTTAAACACCCTCATTGATTATCGTTTTGAGCGTTTTCATCGGGCGGAACGGGGCGAAAATGGCCGTAGTTCTGACTGTACGGGCCGAGGCGGCGCTGATCTCGTGATTCCAATGCCAGTAGGTACGCGGATTGTTGATGAAAACACCCATGAAATTCTAGGTGATCTTACCCAAGTAGGGCAGAAGTTACTGGTTGCGAAAGGCGGCTTTCATGGTCTTGGCAACACTCGATTCAAAAGCAGCACCAATCGCGCACCCCGTAAACGTACACTAGGTACTCCAGGTGAAGTGAAGTCTTTAAAATTAGAACTTTTATTGATGGCGGATGTGGGGTTACTGGGTATGCCTAATGCAGGTAAATCGACGCTCATTCGAGCGGTCTCTGCTGCTAAGCCCAAAGTAGCTGATTATCCATTTACGACATTGGTTCCCAACCTTGGCGTGGTAAATCCTGAGCCCGGTAAAAGTTTTGTGATAGCCGATATCCCTGGTTTAATTGAAGGTGCGTCTGAAGGGAATGGATTAGGTATTCAATTCTTGAAGCACTTGGAACGCTGTCGCATCCTGATTCATCTGATTGATGTGGCGCCTTTTGACCAGAGTTGCCCGATTGAAAATGCGAAAATGATTGCAGCTGAGCTGTCGAAGTATTCACCAGACTTAGCCGCTAAGCCAAGGTGGTTGGTTTTCAATAAGACAGATTTGATGCTTGAAGACGAGCTCCACGCCTTTATTGAGCGCTTCCTTTCGGCGGTCGATTGGGATTTCCCGGTTTACCATGTGGCTGCATTACAACGTGATGGTACGCAAATGCTGACCCGTGAATTGATGCAATATTTAGATGCGTTGCCTAAAGAAGACCTCACTGAGACGGCAGCACCCGAAATCACAGCGTTTAAATGGAAGGCTTATCACGATGCGGCTCTCGAAGATGTCTCTTTTGATGATCTAGACGATGAAGATGAAGACGAGGAAGGCCTCGATGATCATGTTTTTTATGAACGATAATATTTAAATGTAAAGTGAGTTGAGGCATGACAACATCGGTTATTGTAGCGGTTGCCCATCATGGCGTTATTGGCTATGAAGGCGGTATTCCTTGGCATTTACCTGAAGATTTACGTTATTTCAAGCAAGTCACTTTGGGCCACACAGTGGTCATGGGTCGTAAAACCTATGAATCGATCGGTCGCCCTTTGCCAGGGCGACGTAATGTGGTGATTTCTCGACAGCCAACCTATACCGCCGCTGGGGTAGACGTCTTTTCCAGTTTTGAGCAGGCGCTTTTGCAAAAGCAAGCAGATGAAACTTGGTTTGTGATAGGTGGGCAAGCCTTGTACCAGGCAGCTATGCCGATCGCAGATAAGCTGTATTTAACAGAGGTTGATTTGGCTGTGTCAGGAGATACCTTTTTTCCTGCTTGGAATCGGGCGCACTGGGAGCTAAAGCAGGTACATAGCCATGCTACCGACACTTTTGCGTATCATTTTAAGGTTTTTGAGCGCCTTGATGTGGGTCAACAGCACCCGGTTGATAGCGTGAGGACGCCTGGCTGAGAGCTGGCTGAGTGATCAACTTATCTGCTTCAGCGTGCCATAGGGTCAGATATTCACCCCATACACAGCCTGTATCGAGGGCTAATGCAGAGGGGTGCTGAGTTTTGCCCATCAACGAAGCCCAATGTCCAAATACCAGCTTATAAGAGCGCAGTAGAGTGTGTTCTACGGCAAACCAAGGTCGTAAATCTGGTTCGATGGGATCAGTCGGGGCGCGTTTCTCTGACATATTTAAGCGTCCGTCTGGATGAACAAAGCGCATGCGCGTCAGGGCATTAATGGTATAGCGCCACTGTTGCGTTTCGGTTAAATCTGGCGTCCAATGATCGGGTTGGTTGCCATACATGCTGCTTAAAAACGTAGCGTAGTCATCGCTCTGAAGTTGTGCTTGTACAGCCTGATTCATTGTAGTCAAGGTGTTCAAATCCCACGACGGCGGTACGCCAGCGTGGGTCATGATGACATTAAATTCAGGTACGATTTGACATAAGGGTTGCTGTCGTAGCCATGTTACAATGGGGTCTAGATCAGGTGCCTTTAACAGCGCGTCGAGTTTGTCGTCTGGATTAGCGGGTTTGATACCGGTAGCTATCGCCAGCAAGTGTAAATCATGATTACCTAAGACGACCCGTGCCTGGTCGCCCTGTGCCATAATAAAACGCAGCGTTGTTAGCGATTGATTGCCGCGAGCTATCAAATCACCGCAAAACCATAAGGTATCCGTTGCTCGGTTATAGTTGACTTGACTTAAGAGTTGTTCAAGTTCGTCAAAACATCCTTGAATGTCACCAATGAAGTAATTTGCCATTTTGATATCAATTTGCCATTGTTCAATTTATTTTAGTTGATGGGTCTTATCTTGCTCGAACAACGCGTCTGCTAAAGCGACATATTGATCCACTCGAATTTGTTCTGGGCGTCGTTCAGAGTTAATTTCTAAGCGCTCAAATGTGGCATCATCGATCCATTTCTTTAAGTTATTACGCAAGGTTTTCCGGCGCATGTGAAAAGCGGCGGTGGTGATACGTTGTAGATGAAGTAAACTAGCAC
>JADHND010000088.1 GCA_016779685.1 Shewanellaceae bacterium
CACCGTTATCTGGAACTGTATTATCCCCACCGTTATCTGGAACTGTATTATCCCCACCGTTATCTGGAACTGTATTATCCCCACCGTTATCTGGAACCGTATTATTCGTCTTGGTATTTTTTTTATCGATGGCGTCGCAAGAGCTGATGAATATTGGGACAATAAGAGCTGATAATATGGTCACAGCAGTCATAATTTGTCTATAAATATTAAACATAACGGCTCCATTTAATCGCTTAATTTATGGAATATGTCTGTATAAGATAGGTGAGCTGATTTAAGTTTAGTTCACTCAAAATGTTCTGGTCAATTGTTTTGGGACAATAAAGAATTAAGATTCAAATTGAATAGGGGGTTGCTGATTCAAAAATGAATGCAATCGTTTATGGTTGTCATATTTAAATTGAGCTGATCACGCTATTGCAGATATCAATGTTGCATACCGTTAAACATGGTCTTGGTTAAAATACACCGGGTTTGATTCATGGCTCATGCGGATTGATTGGGTTGGGTACAATCAGTTATGCTTGTCTTTTTGGCGGCGTTAAATTTAAAAAAATAGTCTAATATTAAAAGAGTTGATACTTAAATTAGAAGTCATGGACATGGAAACATTGCTTTTTCTTCGGACGTGTTTGGTCGCGCTCTTGCTTGGCACTGCGATGGGATGCTCTGAAGATGCATCCGATGGTGCCGCTGCTCCCAGCGTTACTTATGAGGCCTTTGATGGCAACGCCTTTGCGGGTGAAGGTATGGTAACGGGTTTTTTGGGGCTGGTTATTGATGGGATCCCTTATCTAACGGAAGGCGCCACGATTCAGGATGACGATGGTCAAGACCTGGCTTTGGCTGACTTAGAAATCGGTATGAAAGTGCATGTTCAAGGTAAGTTAGCCGTCAGCGAAGATGGCAACAGCGCTAACGGGTTTTTAAATCAAATCACGATCATCAATCAAGTGCGTGGTTTAATCGAATGGAGCGATGGATCGCGAAAAGTGCTGAAGGTCAATGGTCAAGATGTGCTGTTTGATGAGAATACGGTGTTCTCTGGATTTGCCACCGACAGCCTGCAATCCATGTTGCTGCCCGGGGTGCAGTTGTCTATTAGCGGCACTTATGTTACCAATGACACCTTATTAGCGAGCCGAATCAGTCAAAACAATGCCAGCGATGGCCATGCAAGGTGGGAAGGGGGCATCACCAACGCAACGGCATCCAGCATGGAGATAAGGGGCATTACCCTTTCTTTTACGGCGACCGAACTCGATGGCTATGTGGTTGCTGATAATAACCATGCCAATGTGACTGTCAAGAATTTTGATCCGGCTTTAAAGACCGCTGAGCTGGTTAGTATCAAAGCTGTGGATTTTACTCAAAGAACATTGAATGTTGATGATTCATTTGTGATCAGTGGTGCTATTAAGAATTTAAATACGTCGACAAATACCCTGGATATTCGCCAATTACCCATCCAATATGCAGCCGATACGCCGATTGCCTTTGGTGATGTAACGGATATCGCTGAAAATAAAGTGGTGAGTATTCAAGGTCAGATTAAAGACAATGGTTCTAAGTATCTTGAAGCCAGTCATATTCGAATTCACCAACCGTATGCTCACTGGATTAAAGGCAACATCGCCAATATTGAAACCATCGACAATGGTCTGGTCAAAAACATCACGATTGAAAGCCAAAAATATCAATTAACTCGTCAAGCCTTGATTCAGAACCTCAAAGACGGTCATGATAGAGATGTTTTTAACACACTGGCGCCAGGTGACATGGTCAGTGTCGGCTATATCGATAGTAACGGCACCCATCTGATCACCAAATTACAGCGAACCCGTATGACCGCTGGTGTAGCAAACAACGTGATTGCCCATGCTCCATTAAATGAGATCACGTTTAATGCGAGTGACTTTAAATATAATTGTGAAAAGTTTCATTTTGATACGACCCACTCCATTGAGATGAATAGATCTATTTTCCTCGATAAATTGGGGAGGAGCCAGACGTCAGCCGATTTTAAAACGTATGCTGAAACCTCGGGCAACGCAAACAGAGAAGCGATCTTTACTTATGATAAGTCAGCAACGCCTTTCAAGCTGCTGAGTATCCATGTACAACCGCTATCGGGTGAAACCGTCTCTTTTTATATGATCAAAGCCGCAGACAAAATGCCCAGTGGAGGAGTCCCACCGTCAGAGTATAATTTAGAATTTACCAAAGAAACTAGTATCAAGAAAATCACGATTGCAAGTTCGTCAGGCAACTTTAGTGGCGCTACGAAACAAAGTTTCCAGATTATGAGCAGCGATCAATCCGGTGATGACAGCACCATGAAGTTGGAGGACATTGCGAATGATGCTGATCTTTTCACCGCTATCCATGACGTTTCTACTCGTAACGAGGTATATGTCATGCTCCTGTTGACATGGCCAAACCCGACCTCTTTTCAAATAGAAGGTATTTATGTCTTTGATAAAAAAGAATACATCAATAAATTTAGAATTTTCCAGGCATTCTTTTAAGCGATACGAGGGCACCATGTATCCTTTAAATCCAGCCGATAGGCAGACTATACTTTAGGCAGTATGTTTGTAAAATCTATGCATTTAACCTTATAAAAGGAACCGAACAATGACCATCAAAACACAACCCTTGATGCCGTATTTGTTGGCTCTGTTGATGATGACTGGCTGTAATGATGTCACTGAAGATTCTAATAATGTATCCTTGCCCGACTCACTGATAGATGTTGAGTATACCGATGCAGGTACCCCCGAATCTGAGATTGGTATTCCCACTCGCCCGTTTAGCTTCGATAAACTCACTGAATTTAATATTGAAGTGGAGCTGCATTCAGACTACAGAGCAGACTTAAATGTGATCTATAACAGTTCGGATCATAACTTTGATCCCACTCATGTTCATTCTTTTGTCATGCGATCATCCAACATGACCGTCACCGATTCAAATAACACCGAGTATAACCTTGTTTTGTATCTAATCCCTTTAGCAGATAAACCGGGTGAATTGATGGTATTGGCCACACTCGATGATGTAAGCATCAGCTTTCTAACCATGTCACATGCTCAACAAGCTTTCTTTATAGATACCTTTAACAATCCGTATTACGCAAATAACTACTCACGTCAATCCACTAAAAGTTCTAGCAACAATGAGAGTACGCCCTATTCGACGATGCATCCTAATTGGGTGGGGAAAAGCATAGATAGCTCCATATCCGTGGCAGCTCCTCAATATCAACCTATGCTGCCTAAATTGCTAGAATTGGCTTGTTATAAGCCCATGGCTGATGCCAGTTGTCAAACTAAATCTGATAGCAACAGCAACATTCAAGGCCAAACTTTGAACTATCTCCAACCGATAGCGCCATTGGGAATGCGTAATAAGAATTGGTATACATTTGATTACCAGGATCCTTTGTTGAAAGACTACATTTTAGGCACCACTTTATCAAGTGAACAAGTAGCAGCGGCTCAAGCTGAGACGATTCAAGCATTAAGAACCAGCAATTTGCCCGAAGACATTGGCTGGTTTGGCTTGTCTGCTCAAGTCCGCAGTCAATTAAATCGTTTGCATTATATTGGTATCAATTTAAAATTTTCGATGAATAACGCATCAGCCACTCAAGGCAAGATGTATGTCAAAGAAATAAAAAGAAGGGTACTCAGTGACGGTTCTCAAGCTGACCTATTCGATCTAAGCAGCGCCACTGTTGATAGTGATGATGAGTTGGTGGGTAATAATAGTTATACGCCGCTCAATATAGATTTTCAATTGGATAGTGGCTTGAATACGATAGTGGGGCCAAAATAAGTTTAACCAAGTTGCGGCAACGCAGCCTAGCATCTTATCGATGTCAGGCTGAAGGTGTTGGGTGGCGGATCGACTGTCCATAACCAGATCAACCCTCAAAGTTTAAGCGCAATAAGACAGCGTAGTTGTTTGCTTTATCTACTTTTTTGTGTCAATCTTACATGTATATCTATTCTATCGATGAGTTCTGGGTATGTTGCATAAACTGGTTTTATCAAGGCTTTTATTGACCATGAAAACAGGATGTCAACGTCGAGCTAGCAGATTGATTTCTATCAAAAAATACACAAAAACAGCGATATTATTTACGGCAATCTTTGTTTGTAACGTATCGGGTCAACCCTTAGAGCCCCAAGCAGGTCATCCTACCATCCAATTGGACGTGTCTTTGACATCGATTGAAGATGATTTACCGGGTGCAATTCCATTTGATATGGGTACAATTGGGGTCAACCTAGGTTACGATTATGCCTTAAGTGATAAGATCAGTATTCGGCCAAATTTCAGTTTTGGCCTAGGTCTCTTTGAGGAAAATTTGAAAGTGCAGAATGGTTCTACTACCCATGAAGCATCTTTAGAGGTCGATTCTTACTCTCAATATGGCTTTCAACTCAACTTTTATATATTTGAAACACCAGATTTATTGGTTTATGCTGGTTATTATCATATTAGGTATGCATTGAAAGGTAGTGATGATATCTCTGATGCCCTAGGTTCTAGTTCGACAATGCATGAGAGCACGTTGTTAAAATCGGATGGTTATGCTTTTGAACTGGGTTCAGCTTTTCATTTGACGAAGTCCTCTCAGTTAGGTTTGGGTTTCCAGAAGGGGACTTTAAGGAATTCTTATTCTACCGTGAGTGCTAATATCACTTCATTTAAATTCAGATTAAACTTCCTTTTTTAAGGGATCACGGGTGACTATATGAAAGCGGTGTTGTATTCAAAGCCAGCAAGGGCTGTTGATTCTACGCGATAGCAAACCCATTGTTCTGACATACCCAATGCCAGACATGAAGTCATAAATGATCCCCCACGATGTTGCGTGTCCCCCTTTTGAGCATGGCTTATATTCTCGGTATCAGCATTTGAGTTGGATCCCCAAGCAGAATACTTATTCTCTGACCTGTTTTTATCTTTCCCAAATTGTGTTATTTTATGAGGAAAGGATTTTATTGGAATAAAGCAAAATAGATATGTATACATGGCCTTTGAAGCTTGTATGGGTTGGTGTGGGGTGGTTGTCGCTGCCCCGGCTGGCGCAAAGTTGTCTTCGTCCTGATCCAGCAGCACAACCAGAACTCGAATCCACGGCGAGCTACGTCAGCGAAACCGACTCGGTTGGAACCCTCGAGCGCTCGCATCATTTGCATCAAAGGCAACGCTATCAAGAAGCCATGGCGCAGCTTTCACTCAAGGAGGGTGTATCTTCATGAAGTTTTTTTGGTGCCTGTGGTTGGGTATGATGAGCGCCACCACCTCGGCCAATTCATTGCTTGAACTCTACGGTCACAAAAACAATGCGTCTTTGTGGACACAACGCGACCTAGAGATTAAAGAAGTGGCTGATTACATGTATCGACATTACAGCCTATTGATGCCCACCCATGGGTACATCCGTCAGATATTAAGTCACGATTTTCTAAACAAATACAATGGACAACTGTATGATTCGCTTTCAGGCAATCATTTGCATCCGGTCGCTGAGCGTCAACTTGAATTGCTATCTAATCACATTGATCATTATCTTCAACATTTACCCACGCTCGAGTTCACCAGCTATTTACCACTTTATTACCCTAAGGCTGTGATTGATCGATATCAAGTTGGACTGGGGGTTTATGAGCCAGGTTTTATTCGTTCATATACCAACTTGCCACATGCTTTTTCAGCTCAAGAAGAGCATTTCTTGCAGCAGGTCCAGATGCCTGAATTAAGTCAAGAGTACGTTAAAGTGGTTGCTGAAATTCAAGGCAAGCGGGGGCGCATCTTGAAAAAGATTATGGATCCAAATACGCCAATGGTGCTTTGGCCACGCCAAACTCATTATAAAATTGAAGCAAAACAATACATTGAAGCAGAAAATTTATACATGTTTCGCTACAAAGAGATATCCGCCACCGAAGCCCGCGCTTTGCCCCGCGTCATCGCATCCTATTCGGGTCATGCTGTACCCAATGCATTGGTTGAATGCAATAGCGAGTAAAGCATGCATGGCTTGACCATCAAGGCGTTGGTGCCATGCATGGGGTGTGTTGTTCTCTAATCGATTTAATTAAAGTCATGATGGCGACAATTCCAGATAACGTGACGGCACCTAAAGCAACTGCCGTGATAACTGGCGCAAAGCCGCCTTGTACGTCTTTTTGCTGTTGTTTCGTTATGATCTTCATAGCGCTCTCTTTTAAAAAATAAGCAACATATCCTTCTTCTAGTGTGAATTACTCCCTCTAAATCAAAGATTATAGAGTAGAGCTTCTCAATGTAGCTTTAGCCATCCTGCCAATCTCATTGATTCTAATACGACAACTTAGCAAGTTGCACGCATCGGCTGAAACACACAACCGCTATCGAATAGCCCTTTTTGCAAAGGCATTTCCGATTTCTTTTCTCATGATGTTTATAGCACCGTTTACGTCAGCATTGATTATCTTGCCGTTGTGAGACTTATATAAGCCTCTCTTTACTCGACGACCACTAAACGCTTTGGGCGAATCATCACGATAGTTAGGAATATTATCAAGGTCTATTGCACTTGCTTTGCTGGTATAGCTTTCCTCTCTTACGATGACCTTAATCCCATAAGCATCGGCCTTGTATTGGATTTTCTTTATCAACTCAGCGTGAGGTATAGACACAAACTTTTGATTGTTAACCTTGCCAATATTGATTGATTGCTTCCAATCCTTGTTTTTTCCAATCATTATTTTGCCCGTATCGGTTTCTAAGCATAAATCTATGATTCTCTTTGACACCTTGTGTAAGTGGTCAT
>JADHND010000089.1 GCA_016779685.1 Shewanellaceae bacterium
AATCTTTGCCAAGAACTTGGATGACACGTTGAGCCGATGCCGAACTAGGCATTCCCCGATAAGCGTCATGGCTCGATTTCTTTAATGCCTTATCGACATCGCTATGCGCAACAACCTTGTTTTCATGTATGAAAGCTTGGCGAATTTGATGGTTAGCCACATTGAACACGCATTTAGCCAAGCGACACGCACGGCGCATCGCTTGGCAATTCGGGTTATTTGACTTTATCAATATTCGTTCTGCTCTCATTGTTGACATGTCTTTGTTTTTTTGCATTATACAAAAAAAACTATAAATCGAAAATATCTCTTTTCGTTGTTGCTTTGCAACAATGGCTTACATCGCCACCTAAGCTAACGCTATAGATGGAGAATGACGCCAAATCGTTAAAAGTTCGAGTGTTGAGTGAACATTCACGAGACATATTAGATCAAAGAAGTTCAGCAAAAAATACGACCAGTCATACCTAAGCTATTTCACGATGATTTGGATTAGTTTGAAATAGCTCAAATCAATCATTCAAACAATATTAAGCAAGCGTCCGTTGATTCTTTAAGTTCGATAGGGGGCATGAGGCATCAATCAACCACCACCGAGATTAACCATTTTAGTTTAGGTCATCTCGGTGGTGGTTTTATTGGATTGAAAACGCTTTTCAGCCCGCATACTCACAGACAGTTGAGCGTTTACCGGCCTTGTTGCATTCTTAATCTAGCCAGTCGATTGGTTTGATTGGAATTCAATTTCATGTGTTGGTGATAGGGTTGTTTGGCATGGCACTCAATACATAGACACACCAAATTAGAAAGTGCATTGTTGCTTTTCATGCGGTCGATGTGGTGGGTATGTAAGAGTGTTTTGTCATTCGCTAGATTGACGTGACATTCGGCACAGGTAAAGCGAGCGCGTTGCTTGACCGCTTCAGATATTTGCATAAAGTCATTGGTATAATCGTAATCTGCTTGGGTTTTTTTAGTCGGCAGCTTTTTGAAGAAAGCTCGATAATGGGTAAACAAATCGACATAACTAAATGCTTGTAAAAATTTTATTTTCTCTGATTGTGATTTATATGTAAAGTCATGATAGCCAGTGGTTCGCAAACAGTTTTGACAAGGCATGAGTTTCGCTTGGTGATCACCTTTATCGTTGATGTTGTAACGATTCGAACGATAAATATTAAACAGACCCTTGGTTTTTTCAGTGATGGTATAACGTTCACCAAAACCCTTATAGCGCATATTGGTGATGGTGGTGCATTCTGCAAAATGCACTTTTTTGCCTACACTGGGGTTTCTAACCGTTTGTTCGAAATTAAAGCTATGATCTGGGATATACAACATAATGGGTCGGTTGTTGATATGTAATATCTTGTGAGGCCCAGTATGGATGTCTTTTAATTGGATGTCTTTATTCAGTTCAAGATCCAATTCACCCCACGATTGTTCCTTGGTCGCATGCGCTGCTAATTCAAACGGGCGCTCTTGCGCGCCCATTTTCGTTAAAGCTTGGTCTAAACCAGAAAAATTGATGGTAAGTTTCATGATTTATAATCCAATATTTTTTTAATTTGGGTGTGAGCGTTGGTGATGATGCGAAACGAAACCCGCCGTGATTTTTGATAATCTTCTCGCCCATTGGTAACAATGACTTTGGCCGATGAGAAGCCGACCGCTGCCATATGGTGTTTTATCCAACTTTTTTCCTCTGGAACCAAAGGAAAGATGAAAGCGAGCACTGATCGCGTTCGACCTTGAGACAGCCGCATGTTGTGAAAATAGGCTTGCGCGTCATCGGTGGTGCTACCCCACAAGGAGCTGGTGTGTCCCTCGATTCTGATTTCATTGATCGATGCTTTAAATGGTTTGATGACCTGTAAATAGCGAGGAAAAAAATCCGACAGAATGTCCTGAAACACGGGATTTAAGCGGATGTCACCCCGATCAAACAAAACCTCCGGCGCTTGAAATTCAAACGCCAAGGTATCTGGATTGATCAAAGCCTGCCACTTGGGTAAATCCGCTTCAAATTCTTGCATGAGATTTTGATACAAGTTGACTTGGTTTTCTTGATACGAAACGGCAATCTCTTTGATTTTTTCTTTTTCAATTTGCCCCGATTGCATATAAACAATCGAGATAAACAAAAAGATCATCATTAACGCGGTCATTAAATCAGAAATCGAGAGCCAGTGTTCTTCCTGTTGGACTTCCTGCTGCTGAGGTTGCATAAATGGTTTCATGATTTAAGCCTTAGTTAAAACGCTTCGAATGAGCAACCACTTGCTGCATCTCTCGGGTCAATTTGCCATAATCCTCAGTAAATTGCTCACTAATACCGCCGAGCTTTCTGCCTAATTTTTGCAACACTTCGGTGAGTTCTTGCTCCAGATTTTTATCTAGGTTGTGCATTTGTTTTTGCAACGCTTTGGAGGTGTCTTGGTATTGCGCCTGAATCGACTGCTTGACCGTTTCATGGATGTCATGGGAAGCCGATACTTGTTGTGTTTCCATCGCTTTGAACGCTTGTTTGATGTCTCGGGTGAGACTTTCGAGCATTTGCTCCGTTTCTTGAAGCAATTGTTGTTGTTGTCGCTTAAAGTTGCTCTGCATCTCGTTGTGATGTTGATCTATCTGAGAGGTGGTCTCTTTGAAGGTGCCGGCAATCTCGATCGCATTGGATTGCAGATCGCGGCTCATTTCTTTGAAGTAACCGTTCATTAGATCCAGTGCCTGATCATGATGCTCTGCTTGATTGTGCAATTGTTGTTTGGATTGTAATGCGAGGTCGGCATGCTCTTGTTCGAATATGTTTTGGATGCGCTGCGCGCCATCTTTGATGTGATCGACAGACTGTTCAACCAAGGTGGTAGAACGTTCACTGTGGCTTTTTAAGGATTGAGCGGATTGGTCGGCATAGTCAGACAAACCGGTTAAGATGGTGCTGGCATACTGTTGATGTTGTTCGGCATGCTGCTCGGATTGTGTGAGTAAGCGGGTGTAGTGTTCAGTTGCATTCAAATGTGCTTGTTGTATTTGAGCAAAGGTGGCACTGATCTGTTCTTTCAACTCAGGGAAGGCGGTGGTCGCCTTGTCTTTTAAAGCGGCGAAGGCTGTTAAGTAGTCATTCATTTGCTGAATCGTCTGCTGGTTGGTGTGAATGCTTTGCTGCAATTGATCCATGGTGTGCGGGATTTTTTGGGTATGGGCTTCGATTTGACCTAAAGCTTGTTCACTGGCTTGAATGGAGCTGACACTGTGGTCATAGCTTTGCTTCATCTGACCCAACTGTTCTTTGTAATTTTCTTGCCATTCGACCAGTTTAAACACAGCTTGATTTAACTCTTTAAAGTTTTGTCCAAATTGTTCCGTGAGTTGGTTGTTAAAATCTTGAATCACCATTTTGAGGGCATCGATGATTTCTTGGGTAGCCGATTTCGAGAGGGTGTCGGTGACACTTTGTAATTTTAACCACAACTTGTCATGAAACTGGGTTTGGGCTTCCTGATCCCGTTTGGCTTGATCATTGAAATCACTGCGCAACAATCTAAGCTGGCCAATCAAGGTATCGGTATCTTGGCCGGTGATGCTGCTGCGCAGTTGTTCGATTTGGTCGAATTGCTTTTGGTGCAGGGCATACCACTCGGGTAATAGATTATCTGGGGCGGCATCTTTCTCGTCTTCTTTATTTCGAAAAGCGAAAGGAGCAACCGTTTTATAAATAATAGAGCACAACAAACCAGCGATACTGGTTCCAAAAGAAAATTTAAGTCCTTCAAGCAATTGTGGAATGCTTTGATCGATATGCTGCGTATCAAAATCAGATAAGCCGATGAGAATCCCCACAAAGGTTCCCAATACGCCTATCGATGACATCAGGGTGGGGGCAACGGATCTTAAGTTTTTAAAGCAGGCAATAAGAAGGCAGAGTCCAATGACGACACCTACATTAACTGTCGACAACAGATCAAAAAGCGTTTGAAGCATAAATAGAAAACCTTTTTAACATGAAACATTAAATTATATTATTGTAAGCGCAGTAAACTACCAGAATTTGACATTAAATCATATGTTTTTTAATTCGATTTTCATTACGAAAAAGTCAATTTTATTTTTTTTAAAAAATTTTTAAGTGAATAAGATGTTACTATAGGTCACATATAACAAAAAATGAGGGATTAAAGATGTCAGCCACCACCAAATCACATTGGGATGCAGAACTTTATCAGAAAACAGCTAAAACATTTCAAGTTAAACACGCTTTATTATGGTTAGAACAACTGCCTCTGAAAGATGAGGATACCATCCTTGATATAGGGTGTGGCGATGGTCAGGTGACGAGAAATCTTGCTCGGATAGCCAAAAATGGTTACGTTGACGGTATCGACATATCCAGCTCCATGATCGCAACCGCTAAGAAAACTTGTCATTTAAGTAACCTGAATTTTTATGTTCATGACATTGAGCAAGCGTCATGGACAAAAAAATACGATGTTCTAGTTAGTTTTTTTTGTATACAGTGGCTTTCCGATAAAGCCAAATTTTTTCAAAATATATCTAAACAACTTAACAAGAAAGGAAAAATTGCCTTCCTGTTTACGAATCGTAACCTGAGTCTACTTGAAGCTAGAAAGCAGCTTATCCAAAAAGACAATTGGGCTCCTTTCTTTAAGCATTACAACGATTCTACCCATGTACTGGATTTTAACGACTACATTGGCGCAGCTAAATCTGCGAACTTAAGCAATATCCAATTAACGAAAAAAATGGTATCTCATGATTGTTCATCTCGTTTTGAATTCGAACAATTTTTGCAGCTGATTAGCCCTGCTCTTAGTTATGTAAAGCCTGAGCTGCATGAACAATTTATGGGTGAACTAGCAGATATCTATTTAAATGAAAACGGCCATACAAAGTACTCAATCGATTATAACTTTTATTATATGACAGCATCCCTGTAGTTGTTCTGTCTCAAGGTTGAAGTTGGTCGCAGCCACATAAATTTTGTGAGTGAGTACAACAAAAGATAGCGAAGGCATTTTTTGCTTTAGTTGTGTCTTTGTCCTATTTGGACACCACTTATCATCTATTTTTCTCGGCGGTCTGAATGTTTTTCATCCTTTTAAATCTAGTTGATTCTTTATTCTTGTGATAATATAAATTCTTATTAACAATTTAAAACAAAATAATCATTTTAAATTCCATTTTTTACTATAAATTAACAATTCTTTAAACCTCAAAGAGGTTCATGGAAAGAAGCTATTTTTTATGTCGCCAAGAGAACTGATTGTTTGTTTTTGAAGCACGTTCACAATCAGGGATGCATTTATGACCCAATTATCAAAACCAACATTATCGCAAGTCTTTAATCGTCAAGCCGACATCATTCAACCTATCTTAGCAGACTATTCGCACTTGTCAGTGACGCATTTAAATTACTTTTATGCAGATTGGCAACAGCAAAGGGTGTCGTTGATAGGCACAGAAGCGCTTTGGTTACAACATTGCCAAGAGCAAGGTTTGTTGGAAGACCTGCCCACTCGACTCCATGGGCTGGTCAATCTTTGGGAACCGGGCGTGACCTGGTATCAAGTTTATCAAGGCTATAGGATGCAGCAAGGTTTAAGTATCAATTTTCTCAAAACCGATATTTGTCTGGCAGGTCAGCACGGTTTTCATTTGTTGGAAATTGCTCATGACCGGCCTTTAAGCCTGTTTGACATCAATCCATTGTTTGATTGCATCAGCCGGCTTAAAGATGAAAGCAGACGTTTGCAACAACATTATTCAGAGCTCGTCATCCCTATTGGTATGCCGATTACAGTTCCGAGCCCTATAAAATTGGAAACTTCTTCTATGTTTGATGTCAATCAAATTGAAGAAGCCGATCCGATTGCATTAAATGAGCTGGAAACTAAGGTGTTAACCTTGCGGTTACAGGGCTATCAAGATGATGAAATAGCGGATCCATTGCAATTGAGTTTAGCGGATATTCGTCAATTGTTTGTCAGCATTGCGGATAAGCATCAGCATCCGCGTATCCCAACCTCAGTCTATCGAGATCATTTTGCTAATGCTTTTACAGCATCATCGTATCGGCAACTTAGCATCTCACATGAAAAGGAATAAACATGCATATTCACCATAAAAACATGAAATATTTGTGCCATTCAAGCGAAGCTTGGATGCGTAAAAACTTAAGTTATCTGGGGATTGAGGGGATTGGTTGTAACATGATCGATCTTGAAAAAAACACTTACTTTCCTTTTGGCTGTGGATATGACCAATACTGTCAATTTATGGAAAAAAAATTAGACCGTGACATGGCATCCCGGGTCACGGCTGGCCTTCGTTTTTGGGACGAACAAGAAACCCTTTTTCAAGTGGTAGAAACGCATTATCTGCCACAAAAGGTACCATTCGCACCTAAACAAGCGTTAAAAGCTTTTGATTGCACCTTGAAAACAGCCAGTGGTTTTGAAATTTTTTCGATTGTCAGTCAACAATGGATTCAGCCACCGCAGTTGAATGCTTTGCAACACTGGATGCATGCTTTTGCTTACGAAGGCGCCCAAATGAAGAAGCATAAACCCAAAGCCGTGCTGGAACTGGAGAACCGTGAAGCGCTCACCGCCCAGTTTTTGAATTTCGATGAATCCACCACTGATTTACCGGTTCAATTTCAAAAAGCCAAGTTTGGTGATTTGGTGTTGACGGGTAAAGAACAAGCCTATATCCAACTCATGGTTTTACAGCTCCCATATCGAGAAATAGCCACTAAATATCAAGTCA